>NZ_CAIJDS010000013.1:0-140099 GCF_903819475.1 Rhodococcus sp. UFZ-B548 | reverse complement strand
GCGACCGACACGCCGTGCCTACCGTGCCTTCATCCTGATGCGGCGCTAGAGATAAACTTCAACTTCGTGCTGCAGAACTTCTGGGTCGAGTCTCTCGACTACAACCGCACGAACATCTACATCAACAATCACACCGCGAAGCTCAACGACGACGGCACCATGACAATCGTCGTAGCGGCGAAGGATCCGGGTTACGGCAACTGGATCGACACCGATTCGCATGCCGAGGGCACATGGGCGCTGCGCTGGATCAAGGCGGACTCGCACCCGATCCCGACGTCGAAGGTAGTCAAGATCTGACACGCTGACGGAGATTGGGAACGTATGTACACCAAGAAGATTAGGTTCGGCCCTCGCTTTGTCGCGCTCGGGCTCGCCGGTGCATTGATGTTGGCCGGCTGCGCGTCGAGCAGTGGGGACAACTCGGGATCGGCTTCACCGAGCAGTAGTGGCGCAGCTGGTTTTGTGGGCGCCCCAGATGTGGGGGAGCGGATCGACGGCGGTGTTCTCACCTTCGGGTCCTATTCGTTCCCTTCCTCGTTGGACCCCACGAGAACGCAAGCCGCCGGTTCGACCGGCGGAACCGAAATGGCCGCGATTTACGACACGTTGGTACGCAGCGACTCCACAAACGGGAGCTTCGTGCCACAACTCGCGAAGACACTGTCGAACAACAGCGACTTCACTTCGTACACCGTCACTTTGGCTGATGGCCTCACCTTCAGCGACGGAAGTCCGCTCGACGCGGAAGCAGTCAAGTGGAGTATCGATCGATTCGTGGCAGGCAAGGGTGATGTATCGCAGACCTGGCTCAACATCGTGGACCGGATAGAGACGCCCGACGCCACCACAGTCGAATTCGTGCTCGAGCGGCCCTGGCGTCAATTCCCGGCGCTGTTGTCGCTCGGGCCCGGAATGATCGTTGCGCGAAGTTCAGGGGGAGAGGCAGGGTCGGTTTCAGGAACCGGGGAGGGAGCGTTCACACCGATCGGGGCGGGTCCGTTCACCTTGGCCAAGTTCGCCCCGCACGAAGAACTGGTACTCGCCGCACGCACGGATTATCAGGGCGGTAAACCTCCACTGGACACAGTGCGGTTTGTTCCCACGTCGGGTGCGCAGTCTCAGTACGAATCGTTGAAGAGCGGCCAGATCGACATGACGTACATCCTCCGCGACGAGGCCGTGATCGAACAAGCTCTCGACGACGGATACTCGGGTTACCTCAGTCCGACCGGACAGAACGGGATCGGCACGATCAACAACCGTGAGGGCAAGCCCGGGGCCGATGTTCGCGTCCGTCAGGCGATCGCCTACGGGGTGGATCCGGCGGCGGTCAATACCCGGGCGAACAACGGATTGGGCACCGCCAGTTCCGAACTGGTCCCGCAGACGTCACGTTGGTACAACAACACAGCAGGCATTCCGTTCGATCAGGTGAAGGCAAAGGCGCTGCTCGATCAAGCGAAGTCCGACGGGTACGACGGGAAACTCCGCTACCTCACCACCTCGGAGCCGAGCCAACAGGCGACGGCACTGACGGTTCAGGCGTCGCTGAACGCGATCGGTTTCGACGTCACCATCGACTACGCGACCGATGTGACCGATCTGGTTCGACGGGTATACAAGGACCACGATTTCGACATGACCAGAGGTGGCGCTCCGGTCGGAGAAGAAGCGCCGTACCTCAATTTGTACAACAGTATGGCCAGTGATTCGAAGAACAACCCGTCCGGCTTCGCGGACCCGGAGATGGACGCACTGATCACAGCTGTGCAGACGGCGCCGACGGACGATGCTGTCCGTGAGGCGATCAGCAAGGTGCAGGAGTACGCCAACGCGACTGCGCCTTACGTGATCTGGGGGCCGGCGTCGGTGTTGACCGCATGGGACGGCAACGTTCACGGCGTCGTTCGCAACATCACCGACATCATGTTCTTGGGCGGCGCTTGGATCTCGCCTAACGGCGAAACGGTGGAACGATGAAGTGGTCCTTGGCCGGTGCGATGATCGACGCCCTGGAACTGTGCGAGTTGGCGCAGGTCGCCGAAGAGGTGGGGTTCGACGGAATCGCGATGCCGGATTCCGTGTTCTATCCGGAGCAGGTGTCGGCTCCGTATCCGTACACCGCTGACGGCAAGCGGATGTGGGCACCCGAGACGCCGATGCCCGATCCGTTCATTGCGATGACGGCAATGGCAGCCGTCACGTCGCGAATTCGGTTTTACACCAATGTGTTCAAACTTCCACTGCGCGATCCGCTGTTGACGGCCAAGCAGGTATCGACCATGGCCGTGATGTCGCGAAACCGCGTCGCTCTCGGCGTCGGTTTGTCCTGGATTCCCGAGGAATTCACCTTCACCGGGACCGAGATGCGCACCCGCGGTGCGCGTACCGACGAAGCCATCGAGATCATCAAGGCGGTGTGTGCGGGACGTGGACCGGAATGGGTCGAATACCACGGCAAGCACTACGATTTCGACGCTCTGATGATCAGTCCGGCTCCGGAGATTCCGGTTCCGATCTACATCGGTGGGCACAGCGAACCGGGGTTGCGTCGTGCAGCCAGGCTGGCTGACGGTTGGATGTCGGTGAACACGACCAAAGCCGAATTAGCCTGCGCTATCGATCGCCTCACGGAATTGCGGGTCGAGTACGGTCGTGCCGATGTTCCTTTCGGCGTCAACGTCTCGCCGACGGATGTTCGTGAGCTGGACGGATATCGCGAACTCGAGACTCTCGGAGTCACGGAAATCAGAGTGTTGCCCTGGTATCGCTACGGAGTTGACGCCGGTGATCGTCAGGGGCGACTCGACTCCATTCGGCGGTTTGCCGAGGAGGTCATCACTCAGTACTGATCGATCAGCGTCTGCATCGCCCGGCCGTAGAGTTTTGACAACTCGTCGCGATCTGCGGACTGGGGGATGCTCTCGTCGCTGAGGACGCTCAACAGGCCGGACACCTGGGCGGAGACCAGGAGTGCGCGGGTGTACGCGTCTTCGCCGTCGAGGCGAGCGGCGAGATTGGTGGCAAACGTGCCTGTCATCTCGCGCAGTCGCTCCCGGATGCGTGGACTGTCCGACGCTCGCGTGAGCGCTGTGTACACCGACAGCATCCGGGCGTCGGCCTTGCCCAGGACGAAGACTGCGATCCGCTCACCGAGGGTGTCGAGTGGGCCGTCGAACTGACCTTCGAAGTAGTCCGCAACCGGAGTGGTTTCCAGGAACAGCGCTTCCTTCGACCCGAAATGCCGGATGACCAGGGCCGGATCGATTCCGGCAACTTTGGCGATGGCGCGAACTGACGTGCCGCCGAACCCGTGCTCACCGAATAGTTGGAACGCTGCGGCGCGAATCGCCTCGGACGTCGAGGGCTGTTCCTGCTCTGGTGTGTGCTTCGTGGATGTCACGACATCGACCTCTGTGCTCGCTCGCCGACCTCGTTGTCAACGGCGTTGACTCTAACGTGTCAACAGTGTTGACTGTTGAGTCTGTCAACGGTGTTGACAGCTAGATGCGGTTAGTGAAGAGAGTGTGAAATATGATAGATACCGATGTCCGCGTTCCCAGTGAAGAGGTCGTCGATCCGCCGACCAACTGGAAGATGGTGGGCAGTGGACTCGCGTTTCCGCTGTTCTTCGTCATCATGTTCTGCCTGTGTTACGTCAGCGCGTTCCACTCGCCGATGCCGAACCAGGCACCGATCGTGGTGGTTGGTCCAGCATCTGTGACGGCGTCGTTGATCGAGGGAATCGAAGCCACGTCTGGCGACAAATTCGACCTCGTCGCCACAGAGAACTCGGCTGACGCGATCTCGCGCATCGACAACCGTGACGCTATCGGCGCCGTCGAGATCGGTGACACCGTGACCGCACATATCGCCACCGGTGCGGGCGCCTCGACGGTTTCCGTGGTGATCAGCTTGGCGCATTCCGTCGCGGAGCAGACGGGGCAGCAGGTCACGGTGATCGACTCGGCGCCCGTCACGGCGCGCGACTCCTCGACCGTCGGGCTCTTCTACTTCCTGATCGTCTGCACCCTCGGTGGCTACCTGACCATCACGGTGCTCAGTCAGGTTGCGCCGAGAATGCGGCTGCGAGAGCAGTATTCGATCCTGGCCGGTGCGGCGATACTCACCCCGCTCATAGCCTTCGGAATCACCAGCATCTTCATGCACGCCTTCGGGGCGTCGGTCGGTCAGATCCTGCAACTGCTGGGGATCTCGATGCTCTACACGTTCACCGTCGGTGCGGTGAGCATCCTGCTCAATCGACTGCTCGGCCAAGCCGCGATCTTCGCGGTGCTGACGGTGCTCGTCTTCATCAACTTCCCGAGTTCGGGTGGTGCCATTCCGGTGTCGTTCCTGCCCGGATTCTGGCAGCACATCCATTCGTTCTGGCTCGGATCAGCGGCCATGGAGCCCATCCGCTCCGTCATCTACTTCGATGGGAACGGCGCCGGACCGCACCTGCTCGTTCTGGGTATCTGGCTGGTCGCGGCACTCGGCCTGACCGGACTGCTTGCCTCTCGGCAGTCGAAAAAGACGGCAGCGCAATAAATGTGGTGGGGCCGGCGACTGCCGACCCCACCCGAACCCTTTACTTCAGCCGTACCGCGTCCGTGCCCGGTCCGTCGAGCATCGCGGACCCCAGCAGGATGTCCGGAATGCCGAACCCGTCGATCAGCGTCTCGACGTGGGGACGCAGGGTGCGGCACCGCTCGTTGATCCCGCGCGTCACGGCCTTCGAACGCTCCACCGACAGATGCCGGTGCTCCATGAACCAGGCCTTGTCCTCCTCGATGACGGACAGTGCGTAGAGGTCGCACACCTCGCCGAAGAGTTCCTTTGCGGTCTCGTCCTCACACGAGTCGATGCCGGCGACGAATGCTTCCAGGATGACGCGCTCGATGTGCGCCTGAGCGGCTTTGAGTACGTGGTCCTGCACGAAGTTGAACGCGTCGAACGGGTTCTCCTCGCGCTTCTGCGCTGCCTGCAATCGCCTTGCCGCAGTGGCGAGTAGGTACTCCTCGCGGTCCTCGAACATCTTCATCTGGGTGCCGCGGTTGAAGAGGCTGCCGTCCTCTTCGTTGTCCTGGCGAGTGTCGACGATCGTCTGCAGGATCTGCTGCGCCGCCGTGCGCTTCTTGACCACGTCGGAGACCGTCGTTGCCGCGAACCGCATCCAGTCGACCGGGCTCATGCCGCGGACTTCGTCGGCGTACGAGGTGAGGAGTTCTTTTGCGACCAACTGCGTCAGAACGTGGTTGTCACCCTCGAACGTGGTGAAGACGTCGGTGTCAGCCTTGAGTGCGGTGAGGCGGTTCTCGGCGAGATAGCCTGCGCCACCACAGGCTTCGCGTGCTTCTTGGATTGCCCGGGTGGCATGCCACGTGTTGGCGGCCTTGAGTCCGGCGGCGCGACCTTCGAGTTCGCGCTGCTCCTGCGGATCCGGGTCGTCGCTGCTCTGGATGTCGTGCATCGCGGCGACGAGTTCGTTCTGTGCGAACTGCAGAGCGTACGAGCGGGCGATCAACGGCAGCAGACGCTTCTGATGGACGAGGTAGTCCATGATCAGGACCTCGTCGTCACTCTTCGGAGCACTGAACTGCCTGCGCTGCAGGGCATATCGACCGGCAATGGCCAATCCCACGCGGGCGGCCGCTGCCGCCGAACCACCGACGGTGACACGTCCACGAACCAATGTGCCGACCATCGTGAAGAACCGACGGTTCGGGTTCTCGATCGCCGAAGTGTACGTGCCGTCCTCGGCGACGTCGGCGTAACGGTTGAGCAGGTTCTCACGCGGGATGCGGACCTGGTCGAAGACGATGCGGCCGTTGTCGACTCCGGGCAGTCCACCCTTGAGCCCGCAGTCGGACGTCGTCACTCCGGGGAGGTCGTTGCCGGCGTCGTCACGAATCGGCACGACAAAGCAGTGGACGCCCTGGCTTTCGCCTCCGGTGATCAGCTGTGCGAACACTGCCGCGACAGTGGCGTGCTGGGCAGCGCCGCCGATGTAGTCCTTGCGAGAAGACGGAGTGGGGGAGTTGACGACGAACTCGCCCGTCTCGACGTCGTAGGTTGCCGTGGTTTCGAGTTCCTGGACGTCGCTGCCGTGACCGGTCTCGGTCATCGCAAAGCAACCGAGCAGGTCCAGGTCGATCAGCGGCTTGACGTACGCCTGGTGGTGACGCTCGGTGCCGAGGTTTTCGATGGCGCCGCCGAACAGTCCCCACTGCACGCCGGCCTTGACCATCAGTGAGAGGTCGGACATCGCGAGCATCTCGATGCTGGTGACGGCGCCACCCGCGTCGCCCGTTCCGCCGTGAGAGACCGCGAAACCGTTTGCGGCGTAGCCGAGATCGGCGAGGACCCGCATCTGTTCGAGAGCCTTGGAGCGCGCAATGGCGGTGTTGGGTGTGTAGTGCGGAGCAAAACGTTCGTCGTTCAATTCGCCGCGAACGCGCTCACGCACCTCCCGCCAGCGTCCGTCGAGTGTTGTCCTGAGGTGGTCCGCTGTGGTGGCCATGGAACCGACGATAGCGCGTAGCGCACCGCGGGCAACCCGGTTCGATCCCAACCTCACATTCAGCAGGAGCCCGCGGCACCCGCTTCGATTCCTTGGCGGAAGAGTTCCTTCTCGCTCTCGGACATAGCCTGGTACGAAGGGTCGTTCTCGACGATCTTCAGGAAGTCGGCGCCCGCTGTCTGTGTCGACGTGTCGCCGCTCTGAACACGCTGCTGAACGTAGACGGACACTGCCGAACACCCGCCGAGAAACGCCGGGTCGGTGCTCGTTGCCGCGGTGGTTCGAGCCGAGTCTGTGGCGTTCGGCGGCGACGAAACTGTCGCCTTGTCGTCGTTCGAAGCGTCCGAACCACACGATGTGAGAAGAATCGCAGCCGAGACCATCAGCGTCGTCAACAGTCGCTTCATGCTCGGAATCGTCTCACGTGGGGCCCGGTTCGACCGGAAAACTCGCCTCGAGCACCGAAGTCCTACACCCTGTCGTTGTCAGATTCGACAGAACTGGGACACTGGAAGCCGTGACTGTGTCTTCCGGTGATCCCGACGTGCATGCAACGAACTCCGCTCGGCTCTTCGAACGTGCCGGCAACGTGATTCCGGGTGGCGTCAACTCGCCCGTCCGCGCGTTCGGTTCGGTCGGCGGAACACCGCGATTCATTCGCGAAGCATCCGGCTACACCCTCACCGACGTCGACGGAAACAACTACGTCGACCTGGTGTCGTCCTGGGGTCCGATGATTCTCGGGCACGCTCACCCGGCAGTCGTCGAAGCCGTTCGCGAAGCAGCGCTCGGCGGTCTCTCCTTCGGTGCGCCGACCGAAGGCGAAGTTGCCCTCGCCGAGGAAATCGTCGCCCGCGTCGCGCCCGTGGAAAAGGTTCGCCTGGTCAACTCCGGAACCGAAGCCACGATGAGCGCAGTCCGCCTCGCCCGCGGATTCACCGGACGCACCAAGATCATCAAGTTCTCCGGTTGCTACCACGGCCACGTCGACGCCCTTCTCGCCGACGCCGGATCGGGCCTCGCGACGTTCGGGCTGCCGACCTCGCCCGGCGTGACCGGCGCTCAAGCCGAAGACACCATCGTCGTCCGCTACAACGATCTAGATGCAGTCGCCGCGGCGTTCGCCGCCAACCCCGGCGCCATCGCGTGCGTCATCACCGAAGCTGCCGCCGGAAACATGGGCGCCGTCGCACCGCTTCCCGGTTTCAACGAGGGTCTGCGTCGTCTCACCCGTGAGCACGGCGCACTCCTGATCATGGACGAGGTGATGACGGGATTCCGCGTCAGCACCTCGGGTTGGTACGGCATCGACAACGTCGCAGGCGACCTCTACACCTTCGGCAAGGTCATGAGCGGCGGCCTGCCTGCCGCAGCATTCGGCGGCCGCGCCGACATCATGGGTCACCTCGCGCCGGACGGTCCCGTCTACCAGGCCGGCACCCTCTCGGGTAACCCAGTGGCCGTCGCCGCCGGACTCGCGAGTCTGCGCGCCGCCGACGCCGAGGTGTACGCCAAGCTCGGCCGGAACGCGACCGCCCTCGGCGACCTCATGACCCAAGCCCTCACCGCCGAAGGCGTCGAACACCGTGTGCAGTACGCCGGAACCTTGGTGAGCGTGTTCTTCACCGAGAACACGGTGACCAACTACGACGAAGCCAAAGCCGCGCAGACCTGGCGATTCCCCGCCTTCTTCCACGCGTTGCTCTCCCGCGGCGTGTACCCGCCGCCGAGCGCGTTCGAAGCGTGGTTCGTCTCCGCTGCACTCGACGATCGAGCATTCTCGATCATCGCCGACGCCATGCCGCACGCCGCCAAGGCCGCAGCTGCTGCCGTCAAGCCCTGACACGTTCAAGCTCGAGCAACAACCGCACGCTTCCGACATCCATCTTCTTCAGCGAGGACCCTCGACTGTGACCGACGCCGATCACCCCGACCACACGTCCACCCGCACCATCGTCCACGTCCTTCGCCACGGCGAAGTTCACAACCCGCGCGGGATCCTCTACGGACGGCTCCCGGGCTTCCGGTTGTCGGTGGCGGGCGAAGCCCAGGCTCGTGCGGTCGCGTCGGTGCTCGCCGATCACGACATCACCCACGTGGTCGCGTCGCCGCTGCAGCGCGCACAAGAGACCGCGACGCCGATCGCCGAGGCACACAAGCTCGACATCGTCACCGACGAAAACCTCATCGAGGCAGGCAACGAGTTCGAGGGTCTCAAGGTTGCCGTCGGGGACGGTGCGCTCTCACGTCCGCGTCACTGGTGGAAATTGCGTGACCCGTTCACCCCGTCCTGGGGCGAGCCCTACCTGCAGATCGCTCATCGCATGCTCGCAGCCGTCAACGCCGCACGCGTCGCGGCAGTCGGACACGAAGCCGTCGTCGTCAGCCATCAGCTTCCGGTCTGGACACTGCGTCGATTCCTGCAGGGCGAGCGTCTCTGGCACGATCCCCGTCACCGTCAGTGTGGACTGGCCTCGTTGACCTCACTGGTCTACGAAGGCGACACCCTGGTCGACATCGTCTACTCCGAACCTGCCGGTGCCTCCGACCCGAGAGTGACAGGAGCATGATTTCGCGCCGCATCGCCGCAGCATTCGCAGCCGCTGCGTCGGCGATGCTTCTTCTCTCGTCCTGCGCGACCGGCGATGACGCCGTCGCACAGGGCGGAACTTTCGACTTCGTCTCACCGGGCGGGCAGACCAAGATCTTCTACGATCCACCGTCCGACCGAGGCACCATCGGCAAGCTCTCCGGGCCCGATCTGATGAACGAAGGTCAGAAGGTCGGCGTCGACGACTTCGAGGGCAAGGTCGTCGTCCTCAACGTCTGGGGTCAGTGGTGCGGGCCGTGCCGCGCCGAAGCCGACGACCTGGAACAGGTCTACGAGCAGACCAAGGATTCGGGCGTGCAGTTCCTCGGCATCAACGTCCGCGACGACACCAAGAACAAAGCGCAGGACTTCGTGGTCGACAACAAGGTCTCGTACCCGTCGATCTACGACCCGTCGATGCGTTCGCTGATCGCCCTCGGTGACGGCTACCCCACGTCGGTCATTCCGACGACGATCGTCCTGGACCGCCAGCATCGCGTCGCCGCGGTGTTCCTCCAAGAACTTCTCGCCGAGGATTTGCTGCCCGTCGTCCAGCGAGTAGCTCAGGAAGACGCGCAGTAAAGATGACAACCACGACCACCACGCTGCTGGCAGGCAGCGACACACTGAGTGCCGGTGTGGGCGAAGCGTTTCAGAACGCGGCGTCGTCCGGTCCGCTTCTGCTGGCCCTCGGCGCCTGTGTGCTCGCCGGTCTGGTGTCGTTCGCTTCACCGTGCGTCGTGCCGCTCGTTCCCGGCTACCTGTCCTACCTGGCCGGCGTCGTCGGTGCCGACGCCCCCGCGATCACCGCGGACGAGGCGAGGACCCGGACGATCACCCGGAGCAGCCGCCTGAGGGTCGCCGGTGCGGCCGGACTGTTCGTCGCCGGCTTCACCGTCGTCTTCGTTCTCGCGACCGCGTCGGTGTTTGGCGTGATCTCGACTCTGCTCGTCAACCGCGAGGTCCTGATGCGCGTGGGCGGTGTGGTCACGATCGCGATGGGCCTGGTGTTCATCGGACTCATCCCGGCGCTGCAGAAAGACGTCCGTTTCGAACCGCGTCGTGTGTCGTCGCTGGTGGGGGCGCCGCTGCTCGGGGGAGTGTTCGCGCTGGGGTGGACGCCATGCCTCGGGCCGACGTTGGCAGGCGTGATGTCCGTAGCCGCGGGAACCGACGGGATGACCGCCGCGCGCGGTGTCACCTTGATCGTCGCGTACTGCATCGGACTCGGCCTGCCGTTCATCATCTTGGCGCTGGGATCGGCGCGTGCGCTGACCGGCGTCGGCTGGTTGCGTCGTAATGCACGCACCATTCAAATTTTCGGCGGAATCATGTTGGTGGCAGTGGGAATCGCCCTCGTCACAGGCGCGTGGGACCAGTTCGTCGGCTGGGTTCGCGACGCATTTATCTCGGAGGTGACGCTGCCGATATGACAGCTGACGACAATAACGACAACCCGACACCCGTGCTGCCGAAGCAGTCGGTGATCGGTCGAATCGTTGCACTCGGGCGCAACACCTGGCGCGGGCTCACCTCGATGCGGACCGCACTGGTTCTGCTGTTCCTCCTCGCACTCGCTGCGATCCCCGGTGCCCTGCTGCCACAGCGAACCCTCAACGAGGGCAAGGTCGCCGACTACATCGCCGCGCGTCCGACGCTCGGTCCGTGGATGGACCGCCTCGAACTGTTCGACGTGTTCAGCAGCTTCTGGTTCACCGCGATCTACGCTTTGCTCTTCATCTCGCTGGTCGGCTGCATCCTGCCGCGTTGCGTGGAGCACGCGAAGGCGCTGCGCACCCGTCCGGTGAATGCGCCGCGCAATCTTGCTCGCCTGCCGCACCACACCCAGAGCGTCGTCGACGGCGAGACTCCCGACGAACTTGCTGCCCGGGTGTCGAAAGAACTGCGTGGGTGGCGCGTCGAAACGCGTCGCGGCGATACGAAATCACGACGCGAAGGCGAGATCACCATCTCGGCGGAGAAGGGATACCTCCGCGAATTCGGCAACCTCGTGTTCCACCTGTCCCTGGTCGGATTGTTGATCGCGATTGCCGCGGGCAAGTTGTTCGGCTACGAGGGCAATCGCATCGTCATCGCCAACGACGGCCCCGGATTCTGCACGACTTCGCCGGCAGTGTTCGACTCGTTCGTCGCGGGCCTGAGCCTCGACGGCACCGGCATGACTCCGCTGTGTGTCCGTGTGAAGAATTTCCAGGCCGACTACCTCGAGACCGGTCAGGCCGAGATGTTCACCTCGGACATCTCGTACCAGGCAGGCGACGACCTCGAGTCCGATACCTGGCGGGACACGACCATCCAGGTGAACCACCCGCTGCGGATCGCCGGCGATCGTGTGTACCTGCAGGGACACGGATACGCGCCGACATTCACCGTCACGTTCCCGAACGGTGAGACCCGCACCGAGACGCTCCAGTGGCGTCCGGACGACGCCACGACGTTCCTGAGTAGTGGCGCGATGCGTTTCGACCCGCCGGGCGGCATGTATCCCGATACGGACGAGCGCCGGAAGAACCAGATTGCCATCGAAGGATTGTTCGCGCCCACAGCGCTGTTCCACGGCAACCTGCTGTCGTCGAGTTACCCGGCGATGAACGATCCGGCAGTCGCCATCGACATCTACAAGGGTGATACCGGACTCGATACCGGTAACCCGCAATCGCTGTTCGAACTCAACACCGAACTGATCAATCAGGGCCGGCTGGTCAAGCAGGACCGAGTCAATCTGTTCCCGGGTGAGAGCGCGACGCTTGCCGACGGAACTCAGGTGCGATTCGATGGTGCCGTCGACTTCGTCAACCTGCAGGTCTCCCACGATCCCGCTCAGGTGTGGGTACTGGTTTCAGCGTTGACGATGATGGCGGGGCTACTCGTCTCGCTCGTGATCAAGCGTCGCCGCGTCTGGGCACGTATCTATCCAGATGACGAACGACGTACTGTAGTAGAACTTGGTGGGCTTGCCCGCACCGACCACGCAGGCTGGGGCGACGAGTTCGACCGCCTCGCCGACCGCTTGCTGAAAAGCAATCCGACCACCGCGGTGAACCAACCGCACGCGCAGGAGAATGCCCGATGACAACCAACGAGACACTCGCGCAGTACAGCGACTGGGCCTTCAAGTCCGCCTTCACCGTGCTCGTGCTGGCGTTTGTGCTGCTCATCGTGCAGTACGCGTCGGCCAGAGCCAAGGCGGTTCAGGACAAGGAACTGGTCTCCGCCGGCGGTGTCGACGCGTCCGTGCCTGGCAGGGTCGCGGAGACTCCGACCAAGTCGCTCTCGGAGCGATTCGGCGGAATGGGCCGAGCTGTCTTGGTTGTCGGAACGGTACTGATCATCGCGTCGATCGTGCTCCGCGGATTTGCGACGGAACGATTCCCACTCGGCAACATGTACGAATTCGTGGCGATGGCGTGTGCGGCGTCGTTGCTGGTCGGGCACGTCCTGCTGATCAAGCCGGCGTACCGTCCGATGTGGGTCTTCCTGCTGGTACCGGTTCTGATCTTGATGTTCCTCGCCGGCACAGTCCTCTACGCCGACGCGGCTCCCGTGGTGCCGGCGCTGCGCTCGTACTGGCTGCCGATTCACGTGACGATCGTCAGCGTCGGCTCCGGCATCTTCATGATCGGCGGTATCGCCAGCCTCCTGTTCCTGTTGCGACTGAAGTTCCCGCCCGGTGACGAAGGCACGAGCATCGGCGGCCGGATCGCGGAGCGACTGCCGGACGCCCAGACGCTCGACCGCTTGGCATACAAGAGCACGATCATCGCGTTTCCGCTGTTCGGCGCCGGCGTCATCCTCGGTGCCATCTGGGCGGAAGCTGCGTGGGGACGCTTCTGGGGTTGGGATCCGAAGGAGACGATGTCCTTCATCGCCTGGGTGATCTACGCGGCCTACCTGCATGCGAGGGCAACGTCCGGGTGGCGGGAGACGAAGGCCGCCTGGATCAACATCGCCGGTTTTGTTGCGATGCTGTTCAATCTCTTCATCATCAACATGGTCGTCTCCGGCTTGCACTCCTACGCGGGACTCACCTGATCCTCTCGAGGTACCGTGGGTGGCTGCCGACCGGTCTGTAGGTATTACCGGTAGGTACGTCAGGGGCGGGCAACAGTTACGATGCAGCTTGGCGAATTACTAGCTGTCTGGTAGCTGTGGGATCGACGAGGGGGAGCGGCGAGATGGCCGACAAGATTGAAGACGCCGGAGCAGGATTGTGGGAGCCGGTGCGCCCTGCCGAGCCGACGCGGCGCGAGCCGCGCGCATCCGCGCCCGAGCCGTCATCGGACTCGGTTCCCAGCGACGTTCGTAGTCTCTTCGTGGCCCCGGTCGACTCCGGGCCGCTCCAGCAAGTCGCCGGCCAGGCGCCCGGTGCACCCGCCGCTCCGCCGCCGACGACGACCCCAGCGGCTCCGGCGGCGCCGGTACCAGGTCCCAAGACGCCGGTCATCCAGTATCCGGCAGCACAGCCCGGCCCGATCAACGGCCAGTTCTCGACCTCGCCCGCGATGCCGATGCAGACCTACGAACCTACGAATCGTGCTGGGTCGGTTCCGGATTCGCGAACTGGCGCTCCGCAGCCTGTCCAGAATTCGCAGCCTGTCCAGAATCCGATGCCTGTCCAGAATCCGCAGCCTGTCCAGAATTCGCAGCCCAGTCCGACCGCGCATGGATCCGCGAGACCGCTCCAGCACCCGCAGGCACCTTTTTCGCCCGGCGTCCATCCGCCCAATCCCGCGATTCGGCAGTTCGGTCATCCCGGCGCTGCGCCGGTGCAGAACGGCCACGCCCTCCAGAATGGTCAGGCCGTGCCGATGGCCCCGCCGACGGCGCCACCTACTCGCGCTCCGATGCCGCAGACCGGACTCACCTCGGCTCCGGACAGTCGCTTCGAGTCCGCTCTCCCGATGACTGCGCAAGATCTCTCGGCTGCGCTCCTCGTCAAGCGGCCTGTCCGGCCTGCCCCGGTGGGTGGCTGGCGCAAGGCGCTGTACACGTTGTCCGGCCGATCGGTGAACCTCGGAAACGGTGCAAAAGAGCAGCACCTCGTCGAGTTGACGCGCCAGATCAACCAGCCGCTGCAGGGCTGCTACAAGGTTGCGGTGCTCAGTCTCAAAGGCGGCGTCGGAAAGACCACGACCACAGCGACACTGGGGTCGATGTTCGGCTCGATCCGCGGCGATCGCGTCGTCGCTGTCGATGCAAACCCCGACCGGGGAACGCTGAGCCAGAAGATCCCGCTCGAAACTCCGGCAACAGTGCGAAACCTGCTGCGCGACGAGAACAGCATCGAGAAGTACAGCGACGTCCGTGGCTACACATCGCAAAATCGACACCGGCTCGAAGTGCTTGCCTCCGACAGCGATCCAGCAGTTTCAGAGGCCTTCAGCGGTGGGGACTACACGCGCACGGTCGACATGCTCGAGAAGTTCTACAGCATAGTTCTGACCGACTGCGGCACCGGATTGATGCACTCGGCGATGCAGGCCATTCTCGAAGGTGCAGATTCGTTGATCGTCGTCAGTTCCGGATCCGTCGACGGTGCACGTAGCGCCTCCGCAACACTTGATTGGCTCGACGCTCACGGTTACAGCAGGCTGGTCGCCACGTCCGTAGCCGTCATCAACGCGGTACGGCCTCGCTCGGGCAAGGTTGATCTGCCCCGGGTCGTCGAGCATTTCGAGCAGCGCTGTCGAGCGGTGAGACTGATTCCGTTCGATCCGCATTTGGAAGAGGGCGCCGAAATCGATCTGGACCGGCTGCGTCCAGGTACTCGGGAAGCGGTGCTGGAGTTGGCTGCGGTGGTTGCGCAGGACTTTCCTGCCTCCCCGTTCGCGTTGCCGGGGCGGTAATCGGATAGCCGGGTGAGCCCGGACGCTACGTCGACGTGTCAGTCGGCGGTACGTCCGGCCCTTCCGTGCGCTTGCGTCGTGTTTGCTGGTTCACATTCCACAGGAATTCGGGATCGTCGTCCGGCCCGCGTACGCCGCTCACTGGGGTACGCGTCGACGGATCGGGCCCGAACGCCTTCCACATCAGAACGATCAATGTCACCAAACCCACCAACGCCAACAGATACAACACGGCGCACCTCCTCAGGGAACTGAAGTCGAGCCTACTCAGTCTCCGGCCCGCTTCACCAGAAGTGGTGCGGACAAGCGTTTTGGCTCAGTGCGCTAGTGCTGTATCTGTCGGGTACTGCAAGATCTGTCGGGTACTACAAGTACTTCGACGTGAGCTGAAGTTGCTCAGTTGTTGTCCGCTTCGGTGGTCAGCGAGCGCAGAAGCTGCATGACCTCGGTCTCACGGAATCGACGATGTCCTCCTGGTGTGCGAAGCGAGCCCAGTCGTCCTGCGTGTGCCCAGCGGGTCACGGTCTTGGGATCGACATGAAACAATGCCGCTACCTGTCCGGGCGTCATGAGTGCGTCTGCGGCGGTATTGAAGGTTGGTGCGCTCATTGTTAGGTCCTCCATGTTGATGTCGAACGTTTGACGAACAGTGATTCCGAACCGAGCAGTGATTCCGAACTTTGGTTCCGAACCGTTGTGTCGACCAGTTGCCAAAAACCTGCGTCGAGTTTGTTTCGAAGTCCTTCGCTCACATTCGACCGTTTTCTGAGTGGTAGCGCAATGTTTGCACAGATATAGCCGGGTAGTCGATCTTTCAAGATAAAGTAATGTTTAAGTAAAGGATAAAATGGATATAGCGGGCTCAGTCCCACCCGTATTCGGAATGGGTAACCTGAGAGGGTGAGTCAGTTGTCTGAAAACCCCGAAAATGTTCCTTCTGAGCCGGTCAAGGCCAGTAAACCCTCCGCAAACTCTGGGCAAGCAAAGTCGGCTGCCGGGCCGGTGACCAAGGGTCAACTGGCCCGCGACGTGGTGCTGTACTCGGTCGCTCGGCTGCTGCTTGTCGTCGTGATCGGTGCCGTCATCATCGGTGGCGGAAAGCTCGCCGGCACCGACGTTCCCCTGATCGTCGCGGCACTGTTCGCAGTTCTGATCGCGCTGCCGCTGTCGCTGCTGCTCTTCGCGAAACTGCGCAAGCGTGTCAATGCGGGCATCGCGGCGGTCGACGCCCAGCGTCGGTCCGATCGTGACGATCTTCGCTCCAAGCTGCGCGGAGACGGGCGGTGACCACGGAGTCGCTCGACGTCGACCGTCGGACCTCGCGCCAGTGGGTCGACAACGCGGTGCGGCTGATCGAAGCCGACGCGCAACGCAGCGCGGACACTCACCTACTGCGCTATCCGCTGCCGAGTAACTGGACCGTCCAGCTCTATCTGAAGGACGAGTCGACCCACATCACGGGAAGTCTCAAGCATCGACTCGCACGGTCGCTTTTCCTCTACGCGATCTGCAACGGCTGGGTTACCGAAGAGACCACTGTCATCGAAGCGTCGTCCGGTTCGACGGCTGTCAGCGAGGCGTATTTCGCGAAGTTGCTCGGCCTGGATTTTGTCGCGGTGATGCCCGCGAGCACGAGTCCCGCCAAGATCGCACTGATCGAGGCGCAGGGTGGACGTTGTCATTTCGTGAGCGATCCGTCCTCGATCTACTCGGAATCGCATCGGCTCGCGAGTGAGTTGAACGGTCACTACATGGACCAGTTCACCCACGCCGAGCGCGCGACGGACTGGCGTGGAAACAACAACATCGCCGAATCGATCTTCACTCAGCTCGAGCACGAGGAACATCCGATTCCCGACTGGGTGGTCGTCGGAGCCGGGACGGGCGGAACCGGCGCTACGATCGGCCGCTTTCTTCGCTATCGGAAATTCGACACGGGGCTGTGCGTGGTAGATCCGGAGCACTCCGTGTTCTTCGACGCGTGGCGAGCGAGCGATCCGTCGATCGTCGGTACACGGGGTTCCCGGATCGAGGGCATCGGCCGTCCGCGCGTCGAACCGTCGTTTGTCGGTCAGGTGGTCGACCGAATGATCAAGGTGCCGGACGCAGGCTCGATCGCGGCCGCCCGGCACGCCAGCACAGCCCTGGGGCGCAAAGTAGGTGGCTCGACGGGGACGAACCTGTGGGGAGCTTTTGCGTTGATTGCCGAGATGATGGCAGCCGGGCGCAGCGGCAGCGTCGTCACGCTGCTGTGTGACGGCGGAGAGCGTTACTCGGGGACGTACTACAACGACGAATGGGTGGCGTCGGAAGGGATCGACCTGCTCGGTCCGACGGCAGTGCTGGACGAGTTCGTACGTTCGGGTGCGTGGACGGCCAGTTCCTGAATCGCCGGCGCCGGACCGTGTGACGGGCGGCTCATCGTCACCCGCGGCCAGGCGTCCAGCCCGGACGACTGCTCGTCCGTTCTGATGCGTATCAGGCCGGGAGAGAGCGTGTTCTCGGCCAGACGCACGAACCCGAGTCGCTCGTAGTACGGCGCGTTCCACGGAACGTCGACAAACGTCGTCAGAGTCACGAGATCGTGGTGATGGTCCGCCGCCCATTCGGTGACGGCGTCGATCAGCTGAGCTCCGAGGCCTTTGCGGGCATGATCGGGGTGAACGGAAACCTGTTCGATATGTGCACCGCCGTCCACGATCTCGACGAGCGCATACGCAACGGGTACGTCGTTTGCGTCGGTCTGAACCCAGATGTGCTCGGCTGCGAGAAAATCGTTCAACTCGTCGAGCGTCGGCGGTGGATCGTCTGCGATGGCGTCCATACCGATGTCTCGGAACGGTTCGCCCGCGGCGATCTCGATCTGTTGCAGTGCGGGTAGGTCGGTGGATATGGCCGAGCGGATCACAGAAACCGTTTTACCTCGAGAGCGGAGTTTCTCCCAGCGCTACGCCTTCTGTAACCCAAACCTACGCAACCGTAGGTTGTGTATCGTTTGGTCAAGGGGCACTTCTCCAGCGAGGGCGGATCATGGGCAATCCTGAAGTTTCACTCGACAATTACGAGGCTGTGTACGAGTACTACCGCAGTCATCAGCAGAACCGATTTGTGGCGAAGCTCGCTTATGCCGCGTTGGCGCTGAAGTACCGCCCGCGAGTGAGGTACGCGCCGGGTGCGGAAGCCGCGCTGAAGACTCTGCTGGAACGTAAGACGCAGTTGGTCGTGGCAGTCAATCATCTGACCGAGAGCGACCAGTTCACGCTCGCCGCGACCGCGTGGCGTACTCCGTTGCGTCGAGTGATCGGACGGACACGGGTCCTCGCCAAAGACGAACTCTTCGTTGATCCTTCACAGCGCAAGAAGGTCGACATGATGGGCAGCATCCCGGTTTTTCGCAGCAAGAACTACGGCCTCCGTGCAGTTTCGGATGCCGGCCGAGTGATGATGGACGTCGCGGCCGAGCGGCTGGGCAACGGGGACTGTCTGGCGATTTTCCCGGAAGGGACGTGCAACACCGAAGATCCGACGCGGCTGCAGCACGTCAACAGCGGAATCGGCCACATCGTCGCGCGCGCCGAGAAGTTGGGATGCTCACCGGCCCTGGTGTCGATCGGCATCAATTACGGTCCGGTGGCCGGCGACGTCAAGGCTGCGAGTGTCTTTGTCGGAATGCCGGTGACCGAACTTCCGGACAAACCGATGGATATCGCCCGAACTGTGCAGGCTGACTTGCAGGTGGCAGTGAACGGAGCCGTCGCCGGATACTAGGCGTGCCTGTCAATTTTGGCTGACAGATTCCGGTAGTCAACCTAAATTGACATCATGACCGAAGCAACCTCTCTCGCTGCTGCCGCCGGTAGCCCGGATCCCACCGAGGGATTGCGTGCTGTTCGAGCGCTGCGTCGTCTACTCGAAAAACTCGAGGCCATTCAGGTCGCCAACGCGCGCCGTCACGGATGGTCCTGGCAGGCGATCGCGGAAGCTCTCGAGGTCAGCCGTCAAGCCGTCCACAAGAAATATGCGTCCGCGCAGTCGGAATCGATGCTGCGTTCACTGCGCGAGAAGGGCAGGTAATTGCCATGTTCGAAAGGTTCTCCGCACAGGCTCGTGGCGTCGTTGTCGATGCTGTCGCCGGATCCGGTCCGGTCACGCCGATGGAACTTCTGACCGCGCTGCTCACCTCTGATCGGGGCATCGCCACCGAGGTGCTCACCGAGTCCGGTGTCTCCCTCGACGTGATCCACCACGCCGGCGCCGGATCGAACGAAGGTAGCTCGAACAATCTCGACGACGACGCCGAGATACTCAAGTCGATCGGCATCGATCTCGATGCGGTTCGGGAAAGCCTCGAGCAGTCGTTCGGTGAAGGTGTGCTGGACGAGACGTCCGTGCCGGACGGTGTCGATACTTCGCGGAAAGGCCGATTCGGGTTTCCTCGTTCACGATTCGAGAAGGACTCCAAGAAGGTGTTGGAACTCTCGCTTCGTGAAGCGCTCGCGCACAAGGACAATCGAATCGGTGCCGAACACATCCTGCTCGGCATCCTGCGTGTCGCCGACGGGCCTACCCGTCAGGCCCTCGAAACGCAGGTCACGATGTCGGTGATCCGTGAGCGCTTGGAAGCGAAGATGAATCGCGCCGCCTAGATTCGGCACGGCTCCGCATGCACGGGGCGGGATGTGCCAGCATTCAGACATGACATTTCTGGCACGTCTCATCATCAACGGCATAGCCATCTGGCTGGCGTCGGCGTGGGTCACCGGCATCACGATCGCCAACCACGACAACGGCACCTGGGGCACGGTTCTCGTGATCGCGGTGATCGCTTTGATCTTCACGGTGGTCAACGCCTTCATCAAGCCGGTAGTGCAGCTTCTCTCACTACCGCTGCTCATCCTGACCCTCGGACTGTTCACGCTGGTGATCAACGCCCTGATGCTGATGCTGACGGCGTGGATCTCGTCCGGTACGTCCTACGGCTTGACGGTCGACGGCTTCTGGACGGCAGTCTGGGGCGCGCTGATCATCTCGATCGTGAACTTTCTGCTCAGCGCGTTCGTCCCCGACAACCGTTGAGTACGTCGACGTTCAGGCGAGACTGAGCGCAACTGCGGTCGCGGCACCCCAGACGAGCATGGCGAGTCCGGTGTCGCGCAACGCGGGGATCAGAGCCATTCCCTGACCCCCTGAACGCAGCGGGGCGTTGGCTCGGATTGCCAGTGGCAACGCCAGCAATCCGAGCAGGGCCCACGGAGTACGCAGGATCAGCAGCAAGGTCGCGACGAACGGGACGGCCAGCAGGATCACGTGCAGCGTGCGGGTCTTCGCGTCGCCGAGCCGGACTGCGAGAGTGATCTTTCCGGACTCGGTGTCGGTCGGGATGTCTCGAAGATTGTTGGCAACGAGCACCGCGCTCGAGAATGAACCGATGGCGATCGCGCCGGCCAGCCCGGCCAGATCCACCCGTTCGGCCTGTACGAATTGAGTTCCCAGCACTGCGATCAGCCCGAAGAAGATGAACACGGCGATCTCGCCGAACCCGCTGTATCCGTACGGCTTCTTGCCGCCGGTGTAGAACCAGGCACCGATGATGCAGAACACGCCGACCGCAACCAGCCACCAGGCTGTGGTCGCCGCCAGAACGAACCCGGCTACCGCGGCAACGGTGAAGCAGCTGATCGCTGCGGCCTTCACAGCTCCGGGACTGACCAACTTCGATCCGACCAAGCGCAGTGGCCCGACGCGGTCGTCGTCCGTTCCGCGGATTCCGTCGGAGTAGTCGTTCGCGAAATTCACCCCGACGATCAAGGCCAAGGAGACGATCAGTGCCAGGAGCGCCTTCCACCACACTGCGAGGTCCAGGGACGCCGCGGCTCCGGTGCCGACCAGCACGGGCGCAATCGCGTTCGGGAGTGTGCGCGGCCTCGCGCCTTCGATCCATTGAGCAGCTGTTGCCATACAACGATCTTTGCACTGTGCAATACGATCGAACGCGGTGGATCAGCACATGACTCGAGACGTGAGTGAGCGCGCCAGGTACGCGCAGTCGGGCGAAGACCCGGCAGACATTGCCTTGCTCGGACCCATTTCGACCAAAGTGGGCGATCGTCTGGTTCCGTTGCCGGGTCCGCGAGCTCGAACTCTGCTGGTTGCGCTGGCTCGCAATCCGGGTGAGCCACGTACCGCGCAGAGCCTGATCGACGACGTCTGGGGGCTGGAGCCGCCGCGCTCACCGATGAACGCCCTCCACACTCAGGTCTCGCGCCTGCGATCTGCACTTCCGGACGGGGCGCTCGAAGTCACGGCGGCCGGATACCGGCTCACTCTCGCTCGGGAGCGTGTCGACCTGGCCCGGGCAGCGGACGCCGTCCGTCGTCTGCGCGCCGGCGGCGCTGACGCGTCCGAGGCACTCGCCGTCACGACCGCGGCGCTGCGCCTGTGGCGCGGTACCCCCGGGAGCGACGTGGTCGGCGACGTCGCAGATCGTCTGGCGCTCGACGCGGGCCGCGTGTACGACGAACTGGAGTCCGCGCAGATCGACGCGTTGCTCACGTTGGGGGAGTACGCGGCCGCCATTCCGCTGGTGCGCGGACGCCATCTGTCGAGCCCGTTCGACGACACAGCGGCCGAAGCGTTGATGCGTGCGCTCGCCGGAGCCGGCCGAGTCAACGAGGCACTCGACGTGTTCGCGGAGTTCCGCAACCACCTCGCCAATCGCCTGGGCGCTGATCCGTCACCCGCACTGGTGACTCTGAACACGGAACTTCTCGGGGCACCTGCGGCAACACCGCGAGCTGCGCGGGCGATCGGTCTACGCGCCGCCCCCAACACCTTGCTCGGTCGCGACAGCGACATCGACCAGATCGAATCCTTGCTGGCTCGCTCACGTGTGGTCACCATTCTCGGACCCGGTGGCGCCGGAAAAACCCGTCTCGCACACGAATTGGGCCTACGCGGATCCGTGAACCAGCCTGGCGTCGCGGTGGTACTCGTGGAGTTGGCGTCGTTGCGCAGCAGCGAAGATGTCATCGCGGCCATCGGCGGCACCCTCGGAATCAGCGAATCCGATCTGGCGCCAGGCAAATTGACCGTCGGCCGGACGCATTCGGCGCGAGAGCGACTCAAAGAGGCGCTGTCCGCCGGCCCGATGTTGCTCATCCTCGACAATTGTGAGCACGTGATCGGCGCGTGCTCGGAGATCGTGGCCGAGATGATCGCGGCCGGTCGTCAGCTGACGGTACTGACCACCAGTCGTTCGCCGCTCATGATCAGTGCCGAGGTGGTGTACCCGTTGCCGCCGTTGGCGATCGACGACGGAACCGGCTCGGCAGTCGAACTCTTCTCGGCGAGAGCCCGTGCGGTGCGGCCGTCCGTTCATCTGGACGTCGACGCGGTCGTCAAGCTGTGTACGACGCTCGACGGACTCCCGTTGGCGATCGAACTCGCGGCTGCCCGGGTCCGGACGATGAGCGTCGACGAAATCGGTTCGAGACTGCGAGATCGGTTCGCATTGTTGCGCTCCGATGATCCGACGTCTCCAGATCGGCATCGAACTCTGCACGCGGTGATCGACTGGAGCTGGAATCTGTTGGGCAGCGGGGATCAGATTGCGCTGCGTCGGTTGTGCCGATTCCCGGCAGGTTTCACTCTTTCCTCGGCGCAGGCCGTTGCCGGGTGGGGACAGTTGAACGATGTGGCCGGCGCTGTCGAAGCGCTGGTCAATCAGTCACTTCTTTCCGTCAGCGACGGGCAGGGTGAGCTTCGGTACTACATGCTCGAGACGGTCCGCGAATACGGCGAGGAGCAGCTCGCCGCGTCCGGAGAGGGGCCGGAAGTGATCCGGCGCCTGGATGTCTGGGCAATCGCGATCGCAGAGGACGCCGTCGTGCGTGCACGCACGGATCAGTTGCGCCTGATTGCCGACCTCGACGCCGAGCACGACAACCTTCTGGCTGTTCTTCGCTGGGCTGTCGAGCGCGGCGACGCGGTGACCGTAGCCAACGTCTTTCCTGTCCTCGCGATTCTGTGGGCCGTACGAGGATCGAATTCGGAAGTCTCGAACTGGGCGTCGAAGATCGTCGGGGCGACCGCGGACAACGATCTACGCGATGTAAATGCAGAATTGGTGGGCGCGACGTTCATTCTGGTGGCGATGCATCTGTTTTTCGCGGAGACCGATCGAAACCATGCCCGCGCGCGGGTTCGTCTTCGAAAGCTGTTGCGTGATCGCGATGATCTCGGTCCGTTGTTCGCATTTCTGATCAAGCTGACCACGAGTGGGATCGCCAACCACAGACTTGCGCGTTTGGTTGCGGAAGGCGTTCGCAGTTCCGACCCCGAGACCCGAATGGCTGCGCTGTCCGCGCGTTCGAATATGCGCGAGAACATCGGGGATCTGCGGGGCGCATTGCTGGACGGGGAAGCGTTGTTCGACTACGCGACCAATGCCGGTGACGAGTGGGGCCTTGCGATGGCGGCCCAGCATGTCGGGTCGGTCCACAGCCAATCCGCGCGATATGGCGAGGCCATCGAGTTCTACGCGATTGCGGCGGCGTCGATGGAACGCCTCGGTGCACGTGACGAGGCGATGCAGCTCATCTGCTTTCAAGCCGGAGCAATGATCGCATCCGGTGACACCGCCGGCGGGCGAACACTTCTCGATCGGGCACGCCCGGCCTTGGCGCACTCGGGTGGGACCGGTGCCATCGAAACCGATCAACGGCGCGCGGCGCTCATAGCGAGCATCGCCGAGGCGGATCTCGCCGATGGCCGAATCGACGAAGGGTTGGCCAGGTATCGAGAAGCACTGGAGTTGTTGGGCTCTGCGATCGAGAACATCTTCGGTGATCCCTTCGTCGTTCTGCTCGGTGCTGCGGCCGTGTGTGCTCACGTCGTTCACGGCCGACATGAACTCGTGGCAAGTCGTGTTCTGCAGATGAAGGATTCGAGTGCTCTCAAGTTCGATCCCAACGGTTATGCGGACCTGCCGCTCGCGGGTTCCTTGGCGTCGGCGATCGGGTCGTTCGATCTTGTCACGGGCAACATCGATCGAGGGGTCGAACTGATGGCTCTGTCGTTGAAAATGCCAGGGAGACAGGACTTCGTCTCGCTCCACCATGCGCGCCTCTCCGACTTCGCGGTTGGTGTAGTCGGAGCCGACAGGTGGTCTGTGGAAACCGAGAAGGTGTCGGGCTACTCACGCAGAGCGGTCCGCGAAGCAGTGTTGGCTGCGCTTCGCGGACCGGTGCTGGATTAGAGCTGGACGATGTTGCGGGACTTATGTCTTGCGCATGTACATCCGGACGGTCAGGGGCGCCATGACGGCAACGATCACCGCGGCGCCGACCAACGACCACACGACGTGGATACCGAAGTGACCGTCGTTGGCCAGCTCGCGAACCGCGGTCACCAAGTGTGAGACCGGATTGACGTTCACGAACTTCTGAAGCCAACTCGGCATGGTGGCAGGATCGACGAACGCATTCGACAGGAACGTCAGCGGGAACAGCACGAGCATCGAAACACCCTGTACCGTGGACGCTTTGTTCATCAGCACGCCCATGAGAGCGAAGATCCAGCTGATGGAGAACGCGCACACCATGACCAGGATCGCGGCAGACAGAATGCCGACCACGCCGCCTGCGGGGCGGTATCCCATCGCGAAACCGACGATGAACGTGATGGTCGTTGCGATGCCGTAGCGCACGACGTCGGCGAGCAATGCGCCGGACAGCGGGGCGATACGAGCGATGGGAAGGGATTTGAAGCGGTCGAACACGCCCTTGTCCATGTCCTCACGAAGCTGAGTGCCCGTGACGATGGAACCGGTGATGACGGTCTGGACGAGGATGCCGGGGATGATCGTCGGCAGATATGCCGTCACGTCACCGGCGATCGCGCCGCCGAAGATGTACGTGAACATCAACGTGAAGATGATCGGCTGGATGACGACGTCGAACAGTTGCTCGGGGTTGTGCTTGATCTTGAGAATTCCGCGGTACGCCATCGTGAACGTGTTCGCGAAGCTCTGCTGCAGGCTGATTCGGCGGGGTGCGGCATCCGGCTGGGCTATCGGCGACCGGGGTTTTGTGAGGGTGGTTGTCATGCGACGCTCCGATCGGAGTCGTTGTCGGACTGGGCGTCGTTGCGTCCACCGTCTTCGGGCTGGTGCCCGGTAATGGTCAGGAACACTTCGTCCAGGCTGGGTTTCTGTACGTTGATCTCGTCGACGGCAATTCCTTGCTCACGCAGGCGGATCAACAGGTCTGCGGTGATCGACGGGTCGCTCAGTGGTGCGGTGATCCGCCCGACTTCGGGGGTGACACCCACCTCGACGCTCAGCGCAGCCGCGATGAGCGAGCGAGCTTCCTCGGTTCGGTCACGGTCGACCAACTTGAGCTGGAGGGAGGAGATCCCGACCGAAGCCTTGAGTTCGTCGGCGGTGCCGTTCGCGATCACGCGACCTCGGTCGATCACTGCGATGCGATCGGCCAACTGATCGGCCTCGTCGAGGTACTGCGTGGTGAGCAACACCGTCGAGCCCTCGGCGACGAGTCGCCGGATGGTCACCCACATCTGGGCGCGGGTGCGCGGATCGAGGCCGGTGGTGGGCTCGTCGAGGAACAGGAGCGGCGGGCGAGCGATCAGACTGGCCGCCAGATCCAGGCGCCGACGCATACCGCCGGAGAAGTTCTTCAGCGGCTTGGTTGCGGCCTCGACCAGGTCGAACTCCTCGAGGAGTTCGAGGGACTTGGTGCGCGCATCGCGGCGGCTCAGGCCGAGCAACCGGGAGAAGATCACGAGGTTCTCGGTCGCGGTCAGGTCCTCGTCGACGGAGGCGTACTGCCCGGTGACGCCGATCAGGGAGCGGACCGCGGTGGGTTCACGGCTGACGTCGTGACCGAAGATGCGCGCCTCACCGCCGTCGGGGCGAAGGAGGGTGGCGAGCATGCGGACAGTGGTGGTCTTGCCGGCGCCGTTCGGCCCGAGGACGCCGAACACCGAGCCGGTGGGGACGGTGAGGCTGACGCCGTCGACCGCGCGGTGCTCGCCGAACTTCTTGACGAGTCCGTCGGCCTCGATGGCAAGAGGCGAAGCTGTGTGGTTCATGGGATGAAGCTTGGCAGATCGATCTTGCATGGACCTTGCGTGGAACTTGCGGTTACTTGCACAGCGCGCGAGGTCGGTGCTCCACAACCGGCAAACAATCCCCAGACGGATCTTGCTTGTCGGTGTGCGGGCGCGGCGGCATCACGCTCGCTGCATGGAGATTCTCACGCGGGCACAGGCTCACCGCGACGGCACCAGCGACGCGCAGTTGCAGCGAGCGGTCAGGCGCGGCGAGCTGCACCGAATCGCAGCGGGGATCTACATGCGCGCCGATCACTTCCGCGAACTCGATGCGAGAGCACGCCACCGCTGCGCTGTCATGGTAGCCACCGAAAGCTGTGGACCAGGCGCAATCGTGAGCCACGCTTCGGCAGCGGTCATGCACGGATTGGATTGCGGCGGATTGCGATTGGGCACCGTGCACATGACGCGTAACCGGTGCTCGGGTGGGCGGAAGAGTCAAACCTTGCATCTTCATCCGGCAGTGGTCCCGGCCGAGGAGGTCGTGCTGATCGACGGCGTCGCAACCACGTCGCTTGCGCGAACGTTCGTCGACCTCGCACGGACGACGCCGTTCGAGACCGCCGTGGTGATCGGTGATTGCGCCCTGCGACGTGGGATGAGGCGTGAGAACGTCGACGCTTCGCTCGATCATGCGCGCGGACGGCTGGGAATGAGTCGCGCTCGAGTGGCGGCGACGTTCATCGAACCAGGTGCCGAGAGTCCGGGGGAGTCCATCAGCCGGGTACGCATGCGCGACGACGGTTGGCCGATGCCGACCCTGCAGCACGAGATCCGTCACGGTGGCCGGTTCATCGGGAGAGTCGATTTCTTCTGGAAAGAGCACGGTGTGGTGGGCGAGTTCGACGGGATGGTCAAGTATCGCGGCGACAATCCGGGGAGGGCGGTAGAGCGCGAGAAACTGCGGGAGGACGCGATCCGGGACGCGGGGTTCGAGGTGTTCCGGTGGGTATGGGCGGATCTTCGCGACTTCGAACGTGTCCGCGAAAGGTTCGAGCGGACTTGCCTCCGCGGAGCCGCGCGCTGATTGTGCAGCCGCGGCGCTGATCAGGCCTGCGGCTGAACAATCGGGCTGCGGCTGCTAGCTGAACCGAGCCACCAGGGCGGCGCGGTCGAGCTTGCCCGGCCCCCGGAGCGGCAGTGCGTCCACGACGAACAGCTCGCGCGGCGCCGCGGTCACGTCGAGTGTCCGCTGAGCATGTGTGCGTAGTTCGTCGAGCGTCGGAGCTTTGCCCTCGGGTACGACCACGGCCACCACCCGCTGCCCCAGCCGCTGGTCCTCGACGCCGATCACCGCGCACTCGCGAACGGCGGGGTGATCGGCCAGCGCGGCCTCGACCACCTGCGGTACGACGGTCAGCCCGCCGGTGGAGATTGCCTCGTCCAACCGGCCGCTGATGCGCAGGACTCCGTCGACCACAGCTCCGGCGTCGTCGGTCCGGAACCATCCGGGTTCGGCGAAAGCGGGGTGGTCGGGAAGCCCGCGGTACCCGGACGCGAGCATCGGCCCGCCCAGCAGCACTCGCCCGTCGTCGATACGAATCTGCGCTCCGGACAACGGGATTCCGTCGTAGACGCAACCGCCGGAGGTTTCACTCATCCCGTAGGTACGGACGACGGTGATGCCCGCTTCGGTTGCCTGCGCGAGTACCGGCGCGGGAGTCGCAGCGCCGCCGAGCAGAACCGCGTCGAGTGACGCCAGCGCCTCGACCGCGGCGCGATCACCGAGCGCCTTGACCAACTGCGTCGGCACCAAGGAGGTGTAGCGGCGCGGTCCGCTCATCGCGGCGACGGCGCCCGGAAGCGCTGCCGGGTCGAAACCCGCACTGACGTCGACGATCACCGGTTGTGTTCCGGCGAGGACACTGCGCAACAGAACTTGCATCCCGGCGATGTGGTGCGGAGGGAGAACGAGCAACCAGGATCCTGTGCCGCCGAGGCGTTCGTGGGTCGCGTCGCCGCTGGCACGCAGGGCATCAGCACCGAGCATCGCGCCCTTCGGCGTTCCCGTGGTTCCCGACGTGGCGACCACCAGCGAGATGCCGTCGTCGATGGGCTGATCGGGGTGCAGAGCGTCGCTCAGTCGGGCCGTCTCGCGTGCGTCGGCAGCCGGGACGGGGAGCACGGCGTCGTGCTCGCCGCCCAGGATCTGCGCGACGGCAGGCAATACCTCGAAAGCCGCCTCGCCCTGCGGAACCGCGAGTGTGCGAAGAACGTTCACCGGATGTCCGGCCCGGCAAGGGGCCAACCACCGTCAGCCAGATGGTTTCGCACGCGGTCGACGTCGGTTTCGAGAGGCATCTCGTTGGTGATCTTCGTGATGAGGACCTGGATGTCGGTCTTCTCGATGGGCAGATCGCCGTCCTCGATCAACGCGTCGGCGACGGCGTCGACCTCGGCTTCGGAAAGTCTGCGAGTGAGGAGTGCGAAGAGCGGGATGTAGTCCTGTTCGGGGACGCCATTGGGATAGCCGGCCCGCAACCAGCCGACTATCGACGTGAGGAAGGGCGGAAGAGCCATGACGTCAGCTCACATCTCGAACTTCGTTGTCGGCGTCCACGTCCTCGATAACCGGCCACCCACCTGCGCGCAGTCTTTCGGTGACACGATCGACGTCGTCCTCGGACGGCTCCTCGTTGAGGATCCCCTCGATGATGGCGCGAATCGTGTCGTAGTCGACGTGGCGGTCCGGTACCTCGTGCGCGGACTCGATGGACATCGAAACGACCTGCTCGATCTCCTCGTCGGTCAGACGTCGACGGAGAACCGCGAGCAGGGCGAAATGATCCTTGTCCGGGATGCCCTCGGGGTACCCGGCGCGTAGCCAGTCGAGCACGCTGCGCAATGAATACTTGCTCAAATCCTCGGCCTCATTTTCGTTTCGGTGGTTTCAGTGGTGTGCAGCGACGACCACTCAGAAGACGTGGATTCCGAACGTGCTGGCCAAGAAGTTCTTCATCAACAACAGAATTCCGGCGAAGATCGTGACGAGCACGATCGCAAAACAGAGGTACGCACCCATTTTACCCAGGGTGGTCGGTCCTTCGGTGCCGTCGGGATTCGGCAGGCTCAGCGACTTGAGGCCGAATGCGAAGATCGCCGGCAGTCCCGCTCCGAAGAGCAGTCCTACTGCCACTACCTGCCAGAGCGAATCGAGGGTATCGGTGAGTAGATGCATTCTCTTGCGCCCCTTTCAGGAGTTGCGGGTGGCTTCGGTGGACGGCGTGGGTTCGGCTGCCGGGATCTCGGCAATTGCCGCATCTGAATTCTCGTCCCATTCGGCGGTGACGTTCGCCGCGTCCACGGGTTCCTTACGCGAGCGTATGTACATGAAGATCGCGAAGGCGATGAGCGCGGCGAAGACGACGAGCACGCCGGCGAGTCCGCCGACCAGATGCGCAAGAGCCCAGCAGATAGCTCCGACGACGGCAGCCGACGGCAATGTGATCAGCCAGGCTGCGGCCATTCGGCCGGCGACACCCCAACGGACCTCGGCGCCCTTGCGACCGATACCCGTACCGAGGATCGAGCCGGTGGCGACGTGGGTGGTCGAGAGGGGGAGTCCGAGGTGGCTCGACGTGAGGATGATGGCGGCGGACGACGCTTCGGCTGCCAGACCCTGCGGCGCGGCAATCTCGACAAGACCCTTGCCCAGGGTGCGGATGATGCGCCAACCGCCGAGGTAGGTGCCGAGGGCGATCGCGACGGCACAGGTGAACTTCACCCAGAACGGCATCTCGGTCTCGGCGGTGATGGTGCCGTGAGCGACCAGGGCCAAAAAGATGACGCCCATCGTCTTCTGGGCGTCATTGGTGCCGTGTGCAAGTGAGATCAGGGAGGCGGTGCCGATCTGGCCGAAACGGAAACCGCGCTCGCGCTCGTCTTCCTTGACGGATGCGGTGATGCGGTACACGAGCTTGGTGCCGACGCCCGCGACCAGAGCAGCGACGACCGGCGCGAGGATTGCGGGGACGACGACCTTGGTCAGCACTCCGCCCCACTCGACTCCGCCCATACCGATGGAGGCGATCGCGGCGCCGATCAATCCGCCGAACAGCGCGTGCGAGGAGCTCGACGGCAATCCGAGCAGCCAGGTCGCCAGGTTCCAGATGATTCCGCCGACAAGACCGGCGAACACGATCAGCAGCAGATCCTGCCCACTGACGGCGCCCAGGTTGACGACACCTTTGGCTACCGTCGCGGCAACCTCGACGGACAGGAACGCACCGACCAGGTTCAGGATCGCGGAAAGTGTGACCGCAACTTTGGGCTTGAGTGCACCGGTCGCGATGGAGGTGGCCATTGCGTTACCCGTGTCGTGAAAACCATTCGTGAAATCGAACGCGAGGGCGGTGACAACTACCACCAGGAGGATTACGAGCTCTGCGGTCACAACGTGAATTGTGCGTATCGAACGCGTAAAAGTACAGCGAACGGGATGCGAACAGGGCCTCCGTGGAGTACGTCCCCGCGCGTGGGCTGCGGCGCTGCCGTTCGCGATGTGTTCAGCGCCACGAAATCCGAACCCTGTGTGGGACCTCACTTTTTGGTCTCACTCACCGGGAAGGCACATTCGGACCGTTTTAAACGCTGATTACCTACGGGCACCGAGCGCACCGGAACAGGGGTTTCACCTCTGTATCTCGGTGTCTGTCAGTGAGAAGGAGAGCTCCGACCGTGAAGCCCAACAAGTCCACGAAGCTGATCGTGGCACTCGCAGCGACCGCCGTTCTGGCATCAGCCTGCGCATCGAATCGTGGTGACGATCCCTACGCCGTCGCTGTCGGCGGATCAGGCGTCAGCGCCGATCTTGCGTCGAGCACATCCGACGCGAAGTTCGGCACCCTCGATTCGCCGTGTGGCGAAGGCGATGCCACCGGCGCAACCGATCAAGGCGTCAGCGACACCGAGATCAAGATCGGGTTCGGTGACGACCGCGGGTACGTGAAGTCTCCCGGGCTGAACAAGGAAATGAGCGATGCGGTGAACGCGCTCATCTCGTGGTGCAACGATCAAGGCGGTATCAACGGCCGCAAGGTTGTCGGTACCGACTACGACGCCGCGATGACGCAGGCCAACTCGGTCATGCAGGAAGCGTGCGCGAGTCAGTTCATGATGGTCGGCTACGGCTTCGCGATGGATCAGACCGCCGAGCAGACGCGTGTCGCGTGCAACCTGGTGTCAGTGCCAGGCTTCACCGTCTCGCCGGACGCCGCGAACGGACCCATGACGTTCCAGGGAGTTCCGTTCCCCGTCGACTACGCGAACGGTTCGCAGTGGTTCCAGATGGCCGAGATGCATCCCGACTTGGTGAACGACTTCGACGTCGTCAACAGCACGATGCCCACGATCATCAGCTCCACCACGAAGATTCGTTCGATCGCCGAGGCTGCGGGCTTCAAGCTCAAGGATTGCGGCGTCACACTCAACTACGAGGGCGAATCGAGCTACGTGCCGTTTGCCGAGAAGTACAAGGAGTGCGGTGCGAAGGGTATCTGGACGTCACGATCGGCAAGCCCGTCGGAGCTGAACTTCGTGAAGGCCCTCGACCAGGTCGGGATCGATCCCATCTTCTTCGGTGAAGCCACCTGGTACGGCGCGACCGTCTCCGATTGGAACAAGGACACCGGACTGCTCGACAACCTCAACGCGGGCATGACCTTCCAGATGCTCGAGAACGCGGACAAGGTGCCCGCAGTGAAGAAGTACGTGGATCTGGTTTCCGAGCAGGGTGGCAAGACTGCGCTTCTCGGTATGCAGGCGGCGTCGTCGTTCCTGCTGTGGGCGGCCGCCGCGGACGAGTGCGGCAGCGATCTGACGCGTCAGTGCATGGTCGACGAACTCTCGAACATTCACGAGTGGGACGGCGGCGGATTGCATGCCGCCACCGATCCCGGCAAGAACATGCCGGCCACCTGCGGACTCATGACCTCGCTGAAGGGCAGTACCTACTCGCAGGCGTTCCCGTCCACCGCGGGCGAATTCAAGTGCGACCCCAAGTACCTCGTCGCGACCGACAAGAGCACCTGGGGAACCGAGCTCGGCGCTGACCGCGTCTCGACGAAGTACCAGAACGCCAACGTCATCAAGCCGCAGTCCTGATTCTTCCGACTCGGGCGGCGAGCGCCAACCGCCGTCCGAGTCCCTAACGAGGGTTCAGCCATGAACACTTTTGTCACTTTCACGATCCTGGGCCTGGTCCTGGGATCGGTGTACGCGATCGCCGCCTCCGGGCTTGTACTCACGTACAACACGTCAGGCATCTTCAACTTCGCGCACGGTGCACAGGCAATGCTCGGTGCGTTCATCTACTGGCAGTTGCGCTACGGCTGGGAACTTCCCACTGTCGTTGCCTTGCTGATCTCGTTGGTCCTGGTCGGTCCGCTGATGGGTCTCGGCCTCTACGTCCTGATCATGAAGGGGCTACGCGATACCGCCGAGGTCACCAAAATCGTTGTGACGGTATCGATCCTGCTCGGAATGCTCTCGATTTCTCACTGGTTCTGGCATCCCGAGACCGCCCGAACGATGCAGATGTTCTTCGGTGACCAGTCCAAGATCACGGTGTTCGGCGCGAGCATCCGCTACCACGAGCTGATCTGCATCCTCGTTGCGATCGCTATCGCCGTCGGTCTGCGTATTCTTTTCACGCGCACCCGTGCCGGTGTTGCGATGCGCGGCGTCGTCGACGATCCGGAACTACTGCGCCTCAACGGCCACAATCCGGAGCGTCTCGCGGCACTGTCCTGGGCGATGGGTTCGACGCTCGCAGTCCTGGCCGGCATCCTGATCACCCCGATCAGTGGCGGCACACTCGAGGCGAACATGTTGACGCTCTTGGTGATCGACGCGTTTGCCGCGGCCATGTTCGGTCGGTTGCGCAGCATCCCACGCACGTTTGTCGGCGCCGTGGTTCTCGGGCTTGCCGGTACGTACGTATTGGCGTACTTCCCGACCAGTTGGAGTTGGACGTCGAATTTCCGTGTCTCCCTGCCGATGATCGCGCTGTTCGTCGTACTCATCGTCCTACCTCAGGACCGCCTGCGCGGCGCGGTCACTCGCACTCGCGAGCGGTACCACGTTCCGAGCGTACGCAAGGCCGTCGTCTGGGGCGTGGCACTGATCGTCATCGTGTACCTGATCCGTCTGCTGATGGTGACGTCGGCGGTCACGACACTGACCATCGGAATGACTTTCGCGATCATCGCACTCTCGCTCACGCTCCTCACCGGCTACGCGGGTGAATTGAACTTGGCGCCGGTATCTTTCGGCGCTATCGCGACCATCGTGGCCTTCCACTTCGGGATCTCAGGTTCCGGGTTGGCTGCGCACCTCAACCTGTGGGGCATCGTCGTCGGAGTCCTCGTCACCGCAGTGATCGGTGGCCTCGTCGCCCTGCCGGCGCTGCGGCTCAGAGGGCTGTATCTCGCGCTTGCGACCATGGCATTCGGAGTGTTCCTCTCCAACATGGTCCTTCGCGACACCACCGAACACGAGATGTTCGGCATGAAGTATTCGCTGTTCAAAGACGGCAACATCGCCCTCCCGCCGCTGAAGATCGGCCCGCTCGATCTGAGCAACGAAACGGTGTTCCTGATGACCGTGACCGCGCTGTTCTCGGTACTCGGCGTCGGCGTCATCGCGTTGCGTAACAGCGGCTACGGGCGCCGTCTCGCTGCGATGAAGGACAGCCCGGCCGGTTCGGCCATGCTCGGCCAGAGCCTGGTTCGGCTCAAGCTGAGCGTCTTCATGATCTCTTCGGGGATCGCCGGTCTCGGCGGCATTCTGATGTCGAGCGCGATGGGTTCGGTCTCGGGTGAGAGCTTTGCCATCATGGTCAGCCTCTCGCTGCTCATGCTGACCGTCGTCGCGGGCATCGGATACGTCACCGGCGCGCTGTTCGGTGGCCTCATGGCCGGAATCGGCTTTGCCGTCATCATGGTCTCGTTCACCAATCTGGCTTCGGCGCAACCGGAGTTGGAGGGAATGTGGCTGCTGCTGGGCAACATCGCGGCCGTCAGCCCGGCCCTGATCGGCATCGGTGTCGGCGCGAACCCCAGTGGCACCGTGCACAGCGTGATCGAGGGATACCGTCGACTCTCCGATGCCAGGCCGGTTCTGATCGGCGGCGCCGCAGTCGTTCTGCTGACCTACGTCCTTGCTCTGACCGGCGTACTCGGCAACTGGTGGTTCGCATCCATCACGATCGCGGTGGTGTTCATGCTGCCCGTGATCGGCGAGATGGTCATGCCCCGTGCGGTTCTCACTCCGGAAGAATTGGCAGCCAAGGCGACAGTCGTTCCCGAAGACGTCGGGATCGACGTCCCGTACAGCCCCGAGATCCGTGACGAGATCGACCGCGAACTGGGGATTCCTCAGTACCAGGGCGGCTCGCCGAAGGAGTTGACCGCCCATGTCTGATGCACCTCTTCTCGAAACACGCGGTGTGAGCGTTCGTTTCGGTGGGCACGTCGCGGTCAAGGACGTTTCGCTCACCGTGCAACCCGGAACCGTGACGGGACTGATCGGACCGAATGGTGCGGGCAAGACGACGCTCTTCAACACCATCACCGGGCTGCAGAAACCCACGTCCGGTCAGGTGTTCCTCGGCGGCGTCGACGTGACGAAGCTGCCGCCGCACAAGCGGGCAGGTCGCGGGCTTGCGCGTACCTTCCAGCGGCTCGAACTGTTCGTCTCGCTGTCGGTGCGTGACAACCTGCGTGTCGCGGGAGACATCCACAAGGCGAACGGCCGCAACAAGATCGACGTGGACAGCGAGACGGATCGTCTGCTGGAGCTGACCGGGCTGACGGATGTCGCGGACAAGGACGTCGCGGACATCCCCACCGGACGCGCCCGCGTAGTCGAAGTTGCACGGGCGCTCATGACCGACCCGCGAGTGCTGCTGCTCGACGAACCGGCCTCGGGCCAGACCGAGCAGGAAACCGAGGTCTTTGCCGAGATGCTCACCGAGCTGGCGGCGGGTGGACTCGGAATCTGTCTGGTGGAGCACGACATTCCGCTGGTGATGAAGGTGTGCTCGACCATTCACGTGCTCGACTACGGCGCAGTCCTCGCATCGGGCGATCCGGAGAAGATCCGGACGGATCCGGAAGTGATCGCGGCCTACATCGGGACCGAGGAGGAGGCGGTATGACTTCAGCGAAAATTGGCGAGGCGAAAATCGACGAGGGCATACGCGGCCCCGACCGCGCCGAACCGTTGCTCGAACTGTCCGGTGTCCGTGCCGGTTACGGATCCATCGAGGTTCTGCACGGGGTGGATCTGGTACTCGAACCGGGCGCAGTGGTGGCGCTGCTCGGACCCAACGGTGGTGGCAAGACGTCGACGCTCAAGATCTGCTCAGGCGTCCTGCCGGTCACCCGCGGCGAGTTCCGGCTCGCGGGCCAGGTCGTGAACGGCGTCGAGCCTTCGGAGTTGGCGAGGCTGGGCGTCTGCTCCATCCCCGAGGGACGCGGGATCTTCGCAAACCTGACCGTGCGCGAAAATCTGTGGATCGCCACGGGAACGGGCGTCGGGTTGGCCGAACTCGAAGAGGTTGCGTACAGCAGGTTCCCGATCCTGGGGGAGCGGCGCGGGCAGTTGGCCGGATCGATGTCCGGCGGCGAGCAGCAGATGCTGGCGCTGTCACGGGCGCTCGGCACTCACCCGACGGTGCTCCTGCTCGACGAGCTGTCGATGGGTCTCGCACCGCGAATCGTCTCGCAGATGTACGACGTCGTCGGCTCGCTTGCAGCCGAAGGCATTTCCATTCTCGTCGCCGAGCAGTTCGCACGAGCGGTACTGCCCATCGCGACCTCGGCCGCACTGATGTTGCAGGGACGCGTCGTGAAGACCGGCGATCCCCTCGACATCGAAAACGAACTTTCTACCAGTTATCTAGGAGGATGACGATGACTACTCTCGCCGAAGATCGCCGTGAGGAATTCAAGAAGAACATCGCAGAGTTGAAGCTGGACAAGAAGCAGGCAGGCGGCGACGCTGCGACGCGCATCGCCGGCCTGGTGCTCATGGTCGTCGGTGTGGTCGGCGCCTTCGTCGTCTACATCTCTTCGCTGACGCTCTCGGACCTGCGGGATCTGGTGTCGTACCAGATCCTCACCGTGGTTTTCCTCGCCCTGACAGTGGTCGGTGCCGCACTCTTCCTGGCCGCATCGGTGGCAAAGGTGCTGCGGCTGTGGTTGGTTCGCCAACTGCTCGAGGGTCAGGCCCAGACAGATCAGATCTCTCAGGCGCTGAGCACGCGCAACTGATCTCTGCGAAGAACCGACAGATGCCCGCCACGAAAGTCGTGGCGGGCATCTGTCACTGCTCGGCTACAGCTGTGTCTCGACTACGCGGACGGTGGCCGGGAATCGCGTCGGATCGGATGGTCCTCCGGGATCTGCACCATCACGATCGGTGTCCCGTCGGGGTCGGCGATCCACATCTCGTGCAGACCCCACGGTTCTTGCCTGGCCTCGCGGGCGATCTTGACTCCGGCGAGAACCAGTTCGGTCTGAGCGGCAGTGAGGTCACGGACCTGCAGCCAGATCGCGCCGCGAAAGCCACCTTCGCCGGTGCCGCCGTGCGCAGCGACTTCGATCAGCCCTTGGCCGGCGAAGAAGACTGTGCCGCCGGGATATTCACGAGCGATCGCCAGACCGAGGGTGTCTCGGTAGAAGCTCAGCGTTCGTTCGTACTCGCTCGGGCGCAATATCGTACGGCTACTCAGAATCTCCACGTCCGACCTCCCTCTCGCACCTACTGTCTCAGAAGTACCAGGGATATGGTGACCAATCGGGATCACGCTTTTCGAGGAACGAGTCGCGACCCTCGACGGCCTCGTCGGTCATGTACGCCAAACGTGTTGCCTCACCGGCGAACAGCTGCTGGCCGACCAACCCGTCGTCCTGCAGGTTGAACGCGTACTTGAGCATCCGCTGTGCCTGCGGCGACTTGCCGTTGATCTTGCCTGCCCAGTCGATCGCGACGTTTTCGAGTTCCGCGTGGTCGACAACCTTGTTGACCGCGCCCATCTGATGCATTTCCTCGGCGGTGTACGTCTCACCCAGGAAGAAGATCTCGCGAGCGAACTTCTGGCCCACCATCTTTGCCAGATAGGCGCTGCCGTAGCCGCCGTCGAAGCTTCCGACGTCGGCGTCGGTCTGCTTGAACCGTGCGTGCTCGCGGCTGGCGAGCGTCAGGTCGCACACCACGTGCAGGCTGTGACCGCCGCCCGCAGCCCAACCGTTGACCAGGCAGATTACGACCTTCGGCATGAAGCGGATCAGGCGCTGGACCTCGAGGATGTGAAGGCGTCCGGCGCGTGCTTTGTCGACGGTGTCCGCCGTTTCACCTTCGGCGTACTGGTAGCCGCTGCGGCCACGGATGCGCTGGTCTCCGCCCGAGCAGAACGCCCAGCCGCCGTCCTTCTCGCTCGGTCCGTTGCCGGTGAGCAGGACCGCTCCCACGTCGGAGGTCATACGGGCGTGATCGAGCGCGCGGTACAACTCGTCGACGGTGTGCGGGCGGAACGCATTACGTACTTCCGGTCGGTCGAAGGCGACGCGAACGGTGCCTTGACTGACGTGCCGGTGGTACGTGATGTCGGTGAGGTTCTCGAATCCGGGAACAGGGCGCCAGAGCTGCGGGTTGAAGGTCACCTCAGTCACGATAGAGGCACGCCTTGCGTGTCTAACGGATGCCTGAGGTAGAACACGTTCCCGGGCGCGCTAACGTGCAGGTCATGAGCGAACAAACCGCAGACGGCACGGAGATCGTCACAGACGGTGAGAAGCGGGGCGGATTTCCACGGTTCCGGCACACTCCCGCAGGTCCGGACTTCGGCCGCTTCGTCGAAGCGATGCGCAGGTTGCAGGACCTTGCCGTCTCGACCAATGTTCCCGACGACGTACTCGCAGACATCGCTACGCAGGCCGAGGAGCTTGCCGATCGGTTGACTCCGTACGAGGTGCCGGAGGGCAAGTCGCCCGCGGGCTCGAACATCCAACTGCCCGGACGCGGCAGCCTCCTCATGCTCCCGTGGATGGTCGAGAAGTTCGACACCGAAGGAGTCCGCAGTACCGGCGTCTTCCGCCGCTACCACCTGGGCGGCAACGGTGCCGCTCACGGCGGTGTCCTGCCCTTGCTGTTCGACGACGTCTTCGGGATGACGGTCCACGCGGGTGGTCGTCCGATTTCCCGGACCGGCTACCTCCACATCAACTACCGCGCGATCACTCCGCTCAACACGCAACTGGTGATCGAAGGGAAGGTGGATCGGGTCGAGGGTCGCAAGACCTTTGTCAGCGCACGCCTGACCGACCTCGACGGCAAGCTCCTCGCCGACGGTGAGGCGCTCATGATCGAACTGCTTCCAGGACAGCCCTGACATGTTCCCCTCGTTCGACGATCTGATCTCGGACGCCGTGGTGCTCGCGCTGCCGATGCGAGTTCGCTTTCGCGGCATCATGACTCGTGAGGCTCTGCTCGTTCGTGGCCCGGCCGGGTGGGGAGAATTCGCACCCTTCGTCGAGTACGACGACGACGAGGCGTCGCAGTGGCTGCTCGCCGGGATCGAGGCGGCGTGGCTGGGTCCGCCGCCTGCGCTTCGTCACGCCGTTCCCGTCAACGCCACCGTGCCGGCGATCGACGCCTCGGCCGTTCCGCAATTGTTGGAGCGCTTCCCCGGGGCCCGGACCGCCAAGGTCAAGGTCGCCGAGAAGGGGCAGTCGTTGGCGCAGGACGTCGCCCGGGTGAACGAGGTGCGTCGGCACATCCCGAACGTGCGCGTCGACGCCAACGGCGGGTGGAGTGTGGACGAGGCGATCACGGCTTTGCGAGCGATCACCGAAGACGGTGAACTCGAATACGCGGAGCAGCCGTGTGCAAGCGTCGAGGAACTGGTCAGCGTCCGCACCGCGGGGACCGGTGTGCGGATCGCTGCCGACGAGAGCATTCGCCGTGCCGAGGACCCGTTGCGCGTCGTACGAGCCGGGGGAGCGGACGTAGCCGTCGTGAAGGTGCCGCCGCTGGGCGGAATGCGTGCTGTGGTGGCGCTGTCGGCGCAGCTGGCGGACTACGGGGTGCCGGTGGTGGTCTCGAGTGCGCTGGACACGGCTGTGGGGATGTCCGCGGGACTGGCGGCCGCGGCAGCCTTGCCCACGCTTCCGTTTGCCTGCGGACTCGGCACGGGTGGCCTGTTCGTCCGGGATGTCGCGGTCACCGGAGCAGCCGTCGATGGCGCTTTGTCCGTTGGTGCCGTCGAGCCTGATCCGGTTCTGCTCGAGACGCTGGCCGCGCCCGCGGACCGGCGCGACTGGTGGTTGGAGAGGGCCAGGCGCTGCCATCGGATACTCGGCAGTAGAGACCTGCCGAATTTCGTATAGTCTCGGGCGCGACCTGATGAACATCAGTGAAGAATGAAGGGATCGAAAGTGGTTGCAGCTCTGAACGAAACCCTGCTCGAGGAATCACGGGTTCCCGCGGTCGTCGCGGACGTGCAGACCTTGATCGACGCAGAGGTTTCGGATAAGTCGGGGGCCTCAGGGCTGGCTCTCAAGGGTGGCTACGGCGCGGTCAAGAAGGTGAGCCCGTCCATCGTGCCGGACGCCGTCACCGCGCTTCTGCCGGCTTTCGTGGCAAAGCTCGAGCCGTACTGGCAGGAATTCTCGGCTTCCGGTGAAGGCAGCTTCGCCGATTTCATCAGCGCCCGCGGTGACGCGGTTGCCGATTCCCTCCTCGAGGTGACGGACGAGCGTATCGAAGGTAGCGACAAGGCCGTCGTCAAGTCGATGTACTCGAAGCTGCGCGGTTCGGCCAAGAAGCATGTGACTGCAGCTCTGCCGCGTCTGGGCGATGTGATCCAGAAGCACGCTGCATAAGCGAACGTAAGACAACGAGCGGCCCGGGAGTTTCTCCCGGGCCGCTCGTTTTTTTGCATTCGTTTGTCAGTGAGCCGAATGTCCGTGGCGCCAGAAGCCGGTGAAGGTGATGTCCGTCTTGGCGAACTTTCGGTCGTTCACGAGATGCCGACGCAGCCCGGTGGTGAGTGCCTGTTCGCCGGCGACAAACGTGTAGGACGGCCCCTCGGGCAGTTCGGCGGCGCGGACGGTCTCGAGGGTCAGAACACCCGGCGTTGCGTGTTCGTCCTCGCGAACGAGCCAATGCACGTTGACGTTCGCCAACTCCGGAATGTCTTGCTTGTCTTCGATGTTCGGAATCTCGACGAAGACCTCGGCACGCAGGTCTGCCGGCGCGGTTTCCAGAATGCCGATGATCGCCGGAAGTGCGCTCTCGTCGCCGACGAGCAGTTGCCACTTGGCCTCGGGTGTGGGGTTGTAGATGCAGCCTTCGTCGAGGAGGGCGACATTGTCGCCGGTCGACGCGGTGTCCGCCCACGCGGATGCCGGGCCGATGTCGCCGTGATAAGCGAAGTCGATGTCGATCTCCGTGGTCTCGCCGAAGAGACCGGATCCGGCAGCACGGTAGGCGCGAATCGTGTAGTTGCGCACGACGGGTCGCGTGTCCTTGGACATCAACAGGTACTGCGCGTACCAGAGATTGCTTGCCGCGCTCGGCAACCGGAGTTCGCTCTGGCCGACCTGCGGGATGAACATGCGGAACCACTGATCGGCACCCATCGGTGCGATGGTGGACAGCTCTTCGCCGGCAATGGTCACCCGGATGAAGCTCGGGCTGATTCGTTTGTTCGCCACGACCTGCGCCGACACGATGCTGCGTGAGGCCGGTTTCACGAACTTGGCGCGCTTGGCCATGACTGGTTGCTCCCTGATTAGCTGTTACTCGTACCTAATCAGGTAACCCTAACCTGATTTACGGCCGGTGTGGAGTGGTGGGTCTGTCCTTTTCGACGACTTCGGGAGGAAGACCCCACTGCGCTCGGCCAAGTCGGCTCATCGGTGCGATTGCCGCGAAGTCCGGTAACCCGTCGTCGGCGACAGCCTCGGGACGTACTGCGACCGCGACCACATTTCCCATCACGACAAATGAATTACCGACCTCGATGACCTGGTGAAGCGTGCATTCGATGGCGATCGGGGAGTCGGCGACCCGGACGGGGCGAACCCGCTCGCTCGGTTCGCTACGGATGTTCAACTCGAGAAATTCGTCGGCCTCGGCGTCGTAGAAGGCCGAACTCTTGTTCACCACGTCTGCGAGCGTGGCGGTCGCCAGGTTGATCACGAATTCGCCGGTCGCTTCGATGTTGCGCAGACTGTCCTTGCGTCCGACCGACGTGAACTGCACGATCGGCGGCGCCGAACTTGCCACGGTGAAAAAGCTGTACGGAGCCAGATTGCCGACGCCGTCCGCCGACAGGGTGGACACCCAGGCAATCGGCCGGGGGACCACCGAAGCGGTGAGTAACTGATAGAACCGGCGGGGTTCGAGCTCGGCTGGATCGAAGAGTGTGCGCACCCACACATAATGCCGCTGTCCCCGCCCCTGGGCATGCTTGCACCCGAACATCTGACACTCTTGAAGGCGTGAATCCGTCCACTGCACAAGCCACAGCCGTCGTCGACGAACTGGTTCGTGGTGGCGTGCGTGAAGTCGTGCTGTGTCCAGGCTCTCGCAACGCGCCCCTCGCATTTGCCCTCCAGGCCGCCGATCTCGACGGCCGGTTGCGTCTGCACATGCGGATCGACGAGCGGACAGCAGGCTTTCTGGCACTCGGACTGGCAATCGCCGGGAAACGACCGGTCCCCATCGTGATGACCTCCGGGACCGCCGTCGCAAACCTCGGACCGGCTGTCCTCGAGGCGAACTACGCGCGAGTGCCGCTGGTGGTCCTGAGCGCCAACCGGCCGTACGAGATGCTCGGCACCGGCGCCAACCAGACCGTCGAGCAGCTCGGGCTCTTCGGCAGTCAAGTTCGCGCAACCATCAGCCTGGGATTGGCCGAGGACGATTCGACGCAGAACAGCCAGTGGCGCTCGGCGGTCTGCCGGGTCCTCGCCGCTGCCCGCGGAACCAGATCCGGAAACGCGGGTCCGGTGCATTTCGACATCCCGCTCCGTGAGCCGCTGGTGCCGGACGTGCACGTCCATGGCCCGGTTCCGGAGGGCCGTCCCGGCGGTGCAGCCTGGACCACCACGCAGAACGCGACGCTCGATGTTCCGGTCGATCTGGACCTCACCGCAGATACTGTGGTCATTTCCGGACACGGCAGCGCACTTCGGCCTGAGCTGGCCGGCCTGCCGACGGTGGCCGAGCCGACGGCTCCGATGCACGGGATCGCACTGCATCCACTCGCGCTCTCGCAACTCAAGCCCAAGCAGGCGATCATCACCGGCCGCCCGACGTTGCATCGTCAGGTCTCGAAGGTTTTGGCCGATCCGAGCGTCGACGTCTACGCGCTGACCACCGGGCCGCGCTGGCCCGACGTATCCGGCAACGTGCTCGCCACGGGAACCAGGGCAGTGGTCACCGGGACGCCCGATCCCGCCTGGATTGCTCGATGCGCCGCGCTGACCGAACACGCCGAAACTGCCGTCCGCAAGCAACTCGACGCCCACCCCAAAGCCACTGGTCTGCACGTGGCAGCTGCCGTGATGGATGCACTCGCGGACGGCGACCAGCTTCTGCTCGGCGCGTCCAACCCCGTTCGCGACGCGGCCCTCGTGAGCTATCCCAAGCCCGCCGTGCGGGTGCTGTCCAATCGCGGGGTCGCAGGTATCGACGGCACCGTCTCGGCGGCGGTCGGTGCCGCACTGGCATACGAGGGCGGCCGGACCGTCGCGCTCATGGGCGACCTGACCTTCCTGCACGACGCGTCCGGGCTGCTGATCGGGACCGGTGAGCCGAGGCCGAGCGACCTCACCATCGTCGTGGCCAACGACGACGGCGGCGGCATCTTCGAACTCCTCGAACAAGGCGACCCGCAGTACGCCGGTGTCTTCGAGCGAGTGTTCGGAACACCGCACGGCATGGACCTCGCTGCGCTGTGCGCGGCCTACCGCGTGCCGCACGCAGCCGTCACCGTCGACGCCCTGGCAACGACGCTGGCGCAACCCGCAAACGGCATTCGTGTGCTCGAAGTCGCGACAGATCGCAGTGGACTGCGCGAACTCCACGCTTCCGTGCGAGCACAGTTGTGACGCAAACGGTTCTGCGGCGCTTCCGCATCGGCGTACTCGTGGTTGCGGTCGGCATTTCGGTGCTCGCGGTGATCCTGGTTCTCGGTGCCTGGCGCAACGATCGGACCATCGAATCGAACATGGGGACCGCAACCGCCGAGGTGCTCTCGGCAGGCTCGCTACGTTCGGCGATCAGCTTCGTGACACCAGACGGCGCGAATCACAACCCTGAACTCGGCGTGCTCTACCCCACCAATCTGACTGTGGGACAACGCATCGAGGTGGAGTACTCCAAAGCCGACCCTGATTTGGTCCGGGTAGCGGGACGCAACGCGACGGTGGCGCTGATCCCGGCGGGATCGGTGATCGTCGTGACGTGGCTCCTGGCTGGACCGTCGATCTGGTACCTGCGCAAGCGGGAAGCGGGAGCTCCGGGATCGGCGTCGGTCGCTTCGAGTTAGTTCGCGCTTCGCCGGAACTTCACACGAACATGACGTGGACTTTTCCTGGCCCTGTCACCGTTCTCGGTGTGAGAGTAGCCATCGTTGCGGAGTCATTCCTGCCCAACATGAACGGCGTCACCAACTCGGTACTACGCGTGCTCGAACACCTCGATCGCACTGGCCACGACGCCATGGTCATTGCGCCGGACACTGTCGGATCCGACACCTCTGCCGCCACCGAACACGAAGGTGTTCAGGTGGTTCGGGTGCCCGCCGTCATGGTGCCCAAAGTCAGTTCACTCCCCGTCGGCCTGCCACAACCGCGTCTGACGACGGCCGTGCGGACCTTCGCGCCCGACGTCGTCCATCTGGCGTCGCCGTTCCTGCTCGGCGCCGGGGGAGTGGCCGTCGCCAAGCGGCTCGCGATACCCACCGTCGCGGTTTACCAGACCGACGTCGCCGGATTTGCCGAAAGCTACGGTCTCGGCGTCACCAGTCGCGCCGCGTGGGCGTGGACCCGTCGAATCCACAAGAGCTGCAACAGGACCCTTGCACCCTCCACGTCGGCAGTCGACGCCCTCGAAGAGCACGGCATTCCGCGCGTGCACCGATGGGCCCGCGGCGTCGACGCACAACGATTCGCGCCTTCGCGTCGTAGCTCGGCGTTGCGGCAGTCCTGGATCGGCGACAGCGACAGGTTGGTGGTCGGCTTCGTCGGTCGCCTCGCGCCCGAAAAGCATGTCGAGCGACTGGCCGTGCTGGCGGCCGATCCCAGCGTGCAGATCGTGATCGTCGGAGACGGCCCGGATCGCGAGAACCTACGACGACTGATGCCGGATGCGATCTTCACCGGACAACTCGGCGGTACCGCGCTGGCCGACGCCTATGCGAGCCTGGACGTATTCGTTCACCCCGGCGAGCACGAAACTTTCTGCCAGGCGGTTCAGGAAGCCCTCGCGAGCGGTGTACCTGTCGTCGGACCGGACGCCGGTGGCCCGCGTGACCTGATCTCGCATTGCCGCAACGGCTACCTCCTGCCGACGGACAGGTTCACCGAACTCCTGCCAAGCGCCGTCGACGCACTTCGTCAGCGTGATCTGCGGGTGCAGTTCGGCTCCGCGGCGAGGCGCTCGGTGCTGCACCGGACCTGGCCGGCAATCTGCGAAGAGTTGCTCCGTCACTACGAGGACGTGCAGGGCCTCGGGCGGCGAACGGGTGCCAGAGCAGCCTGAACGCCTTCGCTGCCCGAGGGTTGGTAGCGTTTCGGGTGTGGCCACTACACACGGAACCCGAGCAACTCTCGAGAAGCAACCGCACGAAGTCGCGTCGATGTTCGACGACGTCGCGGAGCGATACGACCTCACCAACACCGTGCTGTCCTTCGGCCAGGACAAGGGTTGGCGCAAGGCCACCCGCGAAGCCCTCGACCTCAAGCCGGGCGAGAAGGTACTCGACCTCGCCGCCGGAACCGGAGTCTCGACCGTCGAACTGGGGCGATCCGGTGCCTGGTGCGTCGCCACCGACTTCTCCAAGGGAATGCTCAAGGCCGGAATCTCGCGCAAAGTTCCGATGGTCGCAGGTGACGCGATGTACCTGCCCTATGCCGACAACGTGTTCGATGCCGCGACGATTTCCTTCGGCCTGCGCAACGTCTCCGACTTCGAAGCCGGACTGCGCGAGATCGCCCGCGTCACCAAGCCGGGCGGACGTCTCGTCGTCAGCGAGTTCTCGACGCCCGTCTTCGGGCCCTTCCGCACGGTCTACATGGAGTACCTCATGAAGGCGCTCCCGCAGGTCGCACGCACCGTCAGCAGCAACCCCGACGCCTACGTCTACCTCGCGGAATCGATCCGTGCCTGGCCGACCCAGGAAGAGTTGGCTCGCAAGATCGAGGCTGCCGGGTGGAAGAACGTCAAGTGGCGCAACCTCACCGGCGGCATCGTGGCGCTGCATTACGCCACTGCCTGAACTGCTGTGCGCCTTTATTAACCCCCGGCGGTTAATAAAGGCGCACAGCAGTTGCTCAGCCGAACAGCGGTCGGGAGTCGATCTTTCTCGACGCGGCCCCCGACGCACGCCATGCCTTCGCCGTCAGATCGGCGTCGGCGTCGGTGACGAGGTTCCCCATCACCCGAACGGCGACCGTCATCAGTGCCCGTGAGCGCATCGCGATCGGGCCCGAGGCGGGCAGGAATTGCGGAACCGTCAGCAGGCCTGCGAGTCGGCGCGCGACCGAGAACGCCTGCCCGTAATGCTCCCGAAGCACGGTCGGCCACAGCTCCGTGAGGTCGTCGGCGCCGAGCTGTTCGACCACCAGACGTCCGCCTTCGAGGCCGTAGTCGATGCCCTCACCGTTGAGCGGGTTCACGCACGCTGCGGCGTCGCCGATCACGGCCCAGTTGCGTCCGGCGATGTTGGAGACGGCGCCGCCCATGGGTAGCAAAGCCGAAGCGACGGAATGAATTTCGCTGCTCCACTGCCACTCGGTTCGGCGCTGGTCGGTGTACAAGTCGAGCAAGGGACGCAGAGCACCCGGCGCCGGGCGCTTGGACGTCGCCAGTGTCCCGACGCCGATGTTCACCTCGCCGGTGCCGAGCGGGAAGATCCAGCCGTACCCCGCCTGCAACGTGCCCTCGGCGTCCCGCAGTTCCAGATGCGAGGTGATCCACGGGTCGGCGCTGCGCGGCGTCGCGACGTAAGCGCGTGCCGCGACGCCGTACGCGGTGTCCCGGTGCCACTGCCGTCCCAGCTTCTTGCCGAGCGTCGAGCGAACGCCGTCGGCGATGATCAGCGTCCGGCAACGAAGAGTGCTGCGTCCCGAGGGGCCGGCGAGTACGACGGCGGCTACTCGATCACCGTCGAGTTCGACGTCGACGGCCTTGGTGCCCTCGACCATGACCGCGCCGGATTCGACGGCGCACCGGCGAATGGCGTCGTCGAGTTCGGTCCGGGGGATCGCACTGCCGATCGGCGGGAACGACGTCCCTGGCCACTCGAGTTCGAGTTCTTGGCCGAAGCCGGACAACCGCAGGCCCTTGTTCGTCGTATGTGACCGAACCCACTCGCCGAGGCCGAGGAGATCCAGTTCGGCCACGGCGCGCGGAGTGAGTCCATCACCACAAGTCTTGTCTCGCGGGAACACGGCAGCGTCCACCAGCACGACGTCTCGGCCGCTGCGGGCGGCCCATGCCGCGGCCGAAGAACCCGCGGGACCTGCGCCGATGACCACAATGTCGGTTTCGGTCGGAAGCGAATCGACGACGGGGGACTGCTCTTCTACGGACACACTCACATCTTCCCAGGCTCGCGATCGCCACCGTGGCGAGGCCGTCCCGAGTGCGAACCGCTAGGTTCACTACCGTGGGAACCGAGCCGTCACTGACGACAGGAATGGGTACTGACATCGTGAGCACCGAAAAGACTGCTGCCGACGCAACCGCATCGAGCACCGTCGTTGCAGGCATCGACCTGGGCGACGAACAGCTCGCCGCAGTAGTGCGTGGTGGACTCTCCGATGTCGAGGAGTTGTTGGTCAGCGAGCTGTCCGACGGCGAAGACTTCCTCACCGAGGCCGCGCTGCATCTCGCGCGAGCCGGGGGAAAGCGCTTCCGTCCGTTGTTCACGATCCTGACCGCGCAACTCGGACCGGTGCCGAACGATCCGTCGATCATCACCGCAGCGACTGTCACCGAACTCGTTCACCTGGCGACGCTCTATCACGACGACGTCATGGACGAGGCGTCCATGCGGCGCGGAGCACCCAGCGCCAACGCCCGCTGGGGAAACAGCGTGGCGATCCTGGCCGGCGACTATCTGTTCGCGCACGCATCACGCCTGGTATCGACGCTCGGACCTGAAGCCGTTCGGATCATCGCCGAAACCTTCGCCGAGCTGGTCACCGGCCAGATGCGCGAGACGATCGGCGTCAAGAAGGAACAGGATCCGGTCGAGCATTACCTCAAGGTCGTGTGGGAGAAGACCGGTTCGCTCATCGCTGCATCCGGACGATTCGGCGGCACCTTCTCCGGCGCCGACGCAGCTCACATCGAGCGCCTCGAGCGCCTGGGTGACGCCGTCGGCACCGCGTTCCAGATCTCCGACGACATCATCGACATCTCCTCCGTATCGGCGCAGTCCGGCAAGACTCCGGGCACCGACCTGCGCGAGGGTGTCCACACCCTGCCCGTCCTGTACGCGTTCCGCGAAGAAGGAGCCGACGCAGATCGCCTGCGGGAGCTGCTCGCGGGCCCGGTCACCGAAGACGCACTGGTAGAAGAAGCTCTCGAACTGCTCGAGCGTTCGCCGGGCATGGTCAAGGCGAAGGCAAAGCTGGGCGAGTACGCAGTCTCGGCAAAGGCCCAGTTGGCCGAGCTCCCGCAGGGACCGGCGAACGAAGCGCTCGTGCGCCTCGTGGACTACACGATCGAACGAGTCGGCTGACACACCTGGGGTGAAACCCTGACGACCCTGGGTGGGAACCCTGATGACCCTGTCCTTCGTTGACCGAACAGAACCGGTGCATACGCCGGGAGTTCGGGTGAGCCCTTCGGCTCCAGCGAGGCAAGAGGTGAGCAGTTTGCACGGCTACGCGAACGGTGCGAAGACATTCGGGTTGTTGGTGGGGATGTCGGCGCTGATCGTCTTCATCGGCTCGCTGTTCAACAGCCCGTTCCTTCTGTGGGGATCCGTTCTGTTTGCCGTCGGCATGAATGCCTACGTGTACTTCAACAGCGACAAGCTGGCGCTTCGATCGATGCGCGCCCAGCCCATCACCGAGGTCGAGGCACCGGCGATCTACCGGATCGTGCGCGAACTCGCCACGACGGCGCACCAACCGATGCCCAGGCTGTACGTCAGCCCCACGAACGCCCCGAACGCGTTTGCCACCGGTCGTAGCCCTCGGCACGCCGCGGTGTGCGTGACCAGCGGCATCATGCAGATCCTGAACGAACGCGAACTGCGCGCCGTACTCGGGCACGAACTCTCCCACGTCTACAACCGGGACATTTTGATCTCGTCCGTGGCCGGCGCGATGGCCAGCGTCATCTCTGGCCTGGCCAACTTCGCGATGTACGCGAGCATCTTCGGTGGCCGAGGGAACGGGCAGGGAAGTAATCCGATCGCCTTGCTGCTCGTCTCCCTACTGGGACCGATCGCGGCAACCGTGGTCAAGCTGGCCGTCTCGCGCTCTCGCGAGTATCAGGCTGATCAATCGGGAGCCGAGCTCACCGGTGACCCGCTGGCGTTGGCGTCGGCGCTGCGCAAGCTCGAGTCGGGCGTGGCAGCCGCGCCGTTGCCGCCTGAGCCCAAGCTCGCGGCGCAGTCCCACCTGATGATTGCCAACCCCTTCAGGGCGGGGGACAAGGTGAGCAAGCTGTTCTCGACGCATCCGCCCATGGCGGACCGGATCGAGCGTTTGGAGAAGATGGCCGGGATGTAGGGCCGTCGGCCCCTGTGCGCGGTTAGGTAGTCCCAGGACTCCTTAACCGCGCACAGGGGCGCAGCCCCTACTACCGGTAGTTCACGAACTGCAGGGCGATCCCGAAGTCCTCACCCTTGAGCAGGGAGATGACGCCCTGGAGGTCGTCGCGCTTCTTGCTGCTCACACGAAGTTCCTCACCCTGGATCTGCGCCTTGACGCCCTTGGGGCCCTCGTCGCGAATCTTCTTGGTGATCTTCTTCGCGTTCTCGCTGCTGATGCCCTGGACCAAGGTTCCGGACAGCTTGTAGATCTTTCCGGACTGCGCCGGCTCGCCGGCATCGAATGCCTTCAGCGAGATGTCACGACGGATCAACTTCTCCTTGAACACGTCGAGGGCGGCCAGCAGTCGCTCCTCGGTGTCGGCGTTCAACGTGATCGTCTCTTCACCAGACCACTCGATCGACGCTCCCGTGTTTCGGAAGTCGAAACGCGTGGTCAACTCCTTGGCAGCCTGATGCAGGGCGTTGTCCACCTCTTGACGGTCAACCTTGCTCACCACGTCGAAGGACGAATCAGCCACTTCACACTCCCGCTTTCCGGTAGTTCACGAACATCGAGTTCTGCCCACCTTCCATACCGGTGGACACCTCGACGTTATCGGGTCGGCACCGCCCGTTACCACCCGGTTTGCAAAATGGGGGTGTGTTCGTTGTATTCTTCTCACCGCACCGAGGAAGCCGTTTTCGGCCGCCGCACGTCGCGATATACTTGCGAATGCGCCGGATCGAAGCCTGGTGCAAGCACGGCAGATTGCCCGAGCGGCCAATGGGAGCGGACTGTAAATCCGTCGGCTTATGCCTACGTAGGTTCGAATCCTACATCTGCCACACCAAGTCAGCCCCGATTCTCTTTTAGAGAGTCGGGGCTGACTTTTTTGTGCTTGTTCCGAGGTCGGGTGCGCGTTGGTGACGCCGGCATCGGCTGCGGCTCAGGGGTCTCGGGAGTGCTTCTTGGGATGGCTTCGGGGGAGTGCGGGGTCAAGTTGGTTCCCGCAAAGCCCTCGCCAGCGGCCCCGATCGGTGCAACAATGGGCTCCGGCACCATTTTTGCCCCGATGACCAGCGGATTTGGTGCTGGCGCTCGTTCGTGTGTAATCTTTCGGAGGCTTCAAGAGAGCGGCAACGCACTCCTGAGCCACGCCCCCTTAGCTCAGTCGGTAGAGCGTTTCCATGGTAAGGAAAAGGTCAACGGTTCGATTCCGTTAGGGGGCTCGCTGGATTGTGGTGCCGTGCTTTCCGCGCGACACTCGACACCGAGGCGGTGTAGCTCAGTTGGTAGAGCAAACGACTCATAATCGTTGCGTCGCCGGTTCAAGTCCGGTCACCGCTACACAATATGCATGATCCACCCTGATTGCTCGTAATCAGATACACCCGAAAGAAGGCATCCCGTGGCCTCCTCGACCGACGTTCGGCCCAAGATCACCTTGGCCTGCGAGGTATGCAAGCATCGCAACTACATCACCAAGAAGAATCGGCGCAACGACCCCGATCGCCTGGAGCTCAAGAAGTTCTGCCCCAACTGCGGAACCCACCAGTCGCATCGCGAGTCGAAGTAGTAAGTCCTTAACAGGACGACGATTTTCGCGGAAGACCCTCTCTGGGCCTGCGTCTTCGGGTCCTAGCTAGAAGAGAGTCTCACCGCGTGACAGATTTGCAAGAGAACCAGGCAGCGGCCGAGGTCCCTACGGACCCGGCCGCTCATGCCGTCCAGATGGTCGGTCACCACTATCGTGTCGAAGACTTCTACGAGGTCGGACGCGAGAAGGTGCGCGAGTTCGCTCGCGCCGTCCAGGACGCGCATCCTGCGCACTACGACGAATCGGCAGCCAAAGGCCTCGGATACGACGGCCTGATTGCTCCCATTACGTTCGTCGCCATCGTGGGTGCCATTGCTCAGCGACGTCTGTTCGAAGAGATCGTCACCGGCTACGACTTGAGTCAGATTCTTCAGACCGATCAGCGACTGGTGCTGCACAAGCCCATGCAGGTCGGTGACCGACTCTTCTGCGATGTTTTCCTGGATTCGTTCAGGCAGGCCGCAGGTAGCGACATCATCGTGACCAAGAACATCATCACCGATCAGAACGACGAAGCAGTTGTCACCACGTGGACAACGCTTGTTGCTCGAACGGGTGGGGAAGTGGACGAGAACATTGCCCACGCAGTCAAGGACGTGATGATGCATGTCGCTTCGTAAATTTTCCGACGTGAGTGTCGGCGAACTTCTCCCCGAGAAGTCCGTCACCCTGACGCGTGGAAACCTCGCCAACTACGCGGGTGTTTCGGGAGATCCCAATCCGATTCACTTCAGTGACGAGGTCGCACGACTTGCCGGCTTGCCGGACGTCGTCGCGCACGGCATGCTCTCCATGGGCATCGGTGCCGGCTACGTCACCGAATGGCTGGGGGATCCGGGTGCAGTGACCGAGTACAACGTACGGTTCACGAGCCCGGTGATCGTGGCAGCCGACAAGGCTGCCGAGATCGAGTTCACCGCCAAGGTGAAGTCGATCGACGAAGAAAGCAAGACCGCAGTACTGGCAATCGTGGCCAAGTCCGAAGGTAAGAAGATCTTCGGTCGTGCCACCGCCACGATCCGTCTAGCCTGATCGCAGGGCGGATTGTGTTTGTTCCGGGGCTTTGAAGTACACTGAGATTTCTGGGATTCCTCAGCGCTGCGCGCTGCCCTGAATGTTGCAAGACATTCACCTCGGGTAGCGCGTATGTTGTGTGATCGCAGAACGGTTGATTCAGGCAGGGTCCACCTGTCGATGTCAACCAAAGGGGCGTAGCTCAACTGGCAGAGCAGCGGTCTCCAAAACCGCAGGTTGCAGGTTCAAGTCCTGTCGCCCCTGCCCCCGGATGCCAGCGACTGAGAGGAACGACGTGAGCGAGGAGCGCGCCAAGCGCGACGCCGACACTTCGGATGCGGAGACTTCAACGTCTGCCGATTCGACCGGTGTCGACGACACTGCAGCTGACGCGACTACGCGTTCCGATCTGTCGTTGGACAAGGACGGTGCCGAGAAGGCTCCCTCCGCATCCAGTGGGGTTTCCAACAAGCCGACCGGCAAGCGCGCTGCACGCGGCGCCTCGGTCAGCGCGTCCACCGTGAAGACTCCGGCCCGGACGGCATCCCGGACATCTTCGGCCAAGCCGACTGCAACGAACCCCGGCAAGAAGCCCAAGGCGAAGAAGGACAACATCTTCAAGCGCCTGCGCAAATTCTTCCGCGAGGTCATCGCAGAACTCCGTAAGGTCATCTGGCCGAACCGCAAGCAGATGATCACCTACACCAGCGTCGTGCTGACGTTCGTGGTCTTCATGGTCGCTTTCATCAGCGGCGTCGATATCGCTGTGATCAAGGGTGTCACCTGGCTGTTCGGCTGATCGCCGTAGCAGTCGGGCGTCTTTGCCTGCGAGCGCGACAAGACCCGACCCGGGTCCGAGTAACGAGAGGAAGCGAGTGCCCCAGTGAGCACCCCCGAGAACGACACGAATGAGGCTTTGGCCGAAGAGCGTGTTTCTGCCGAGGCGGCAGCCGAAGTAGACGTCGTGGTTGCCGAAGGCACCGATGCAGACGTTGCCGAAGGCACTGATGCAGACGCTGCAGCGACCGAGGACGTCATCTCCGACGAGGCCGAGAACTCCGACGAGGCCGCTCCCGCCGCCGAGCTCGAGGTCGAGGATCCCGTTGCCGAACTCAAGGCTGCGCTGCGTCGCGCCCCGGGTGACTGGTACGTCATCCACTCGTACGCCGGTTACGAGAACAAGGTCAAGACCAACCTCGAGACTCGCGTTCAGAACCTCGACGTCGGTGACTACATCTTCCAGGTGGAAGTTCCCACCGAAGAGGTCACCGAGATCAAGAACGGCCAGCGCAAGCAGGTCAATCGCAAGGTTCTGCCCGGATACATCCTCGTTCGCATGGAGCTCAACGACGAGTCGTGGGGCGCAGTGCGCAACACGCCTGGCGTCACCGGTTTTGTCGGTGCCACGTCGCGTCCCTCGCCGCTGACCCTCAACGAGGTCGTCAAGTTCCTGCTCCCGCAGCAGGAGCAGAAGAAGCAGCAGGCTGCAGCGGCCGCCGTCGCAGCAGGCGAGGCACCGTCCGAGTCCTTCGGCAAGCCCCTCATCGAGGTCGACTTCGAGGTCGGCGAGTCGGTCACCGTCATGGACGGCCCGTTCGCAACCCTTCCGGCCAGCATCAGCGAGGTCAACGGCGAGCAGCAGAAGCTCAAGGTTCTCGTGTCGATCTTCGGTCGTGAAACCCCGGTTGAGCTCAACTTCAACCAGGTCGCGAAGATCTGACCACCCCAAAACTTGCAATTTGTTCGACGCAAGACACACACCCAAGCTAGAAACTAGGAACTAGAGATGCCCCCAAAGAAGAAGAAGCTCGCCGGGCTCATCAAGCTGCAGATCCAGGCAGGTCAGGCTAACCCTGCACCTCCCGTGGGTCCCGCGCTCGGTCAGCACGGCGTGAACATCATGGAGTTCTGCAAGGCCTACAACGCGGCGACTGAGTCCCAGCGCGGCAACGTTGTGCCGGTCGAGATCTCGGTCTACGAAGACCGGACCTTCGATTTCAAGCTGAAGACCCCTCCCGCCGCCAAGCTGCTCCTCAAGGCAGCCGGCGTCGCCAAGGGCTCCGGCGAACCGCACAAGACCAAGGTTGCCTCGGTGACCATGGATCAGGTGCGCGAAATCGCGAAGACCAAGGCTGAAGACCTCAATGCCAATGACATCGAGCAGGCCGCGAAGATCATCGCCGGCACCGCTCGTTCCATGGGCATCACGGTCCAGGGCTAATAGTCCGCTCCACAGCACTACGTGGGAGGGCCGGCCAGGCCCCGACCACAACTGAACCATTCACCACTGCACAGGTAATTCGCTGCAGTGATAAGTAAGGACAGAACAAATGGCAAAGCGCAGCAAGGCGTACCTCGCCGCCGCTGAGAAGATCGACGCAGACAAGCTCTACAGCCCGCTTCAGGCTGCAAAGCTCGCCAAGGAGACGTCGTCCACCAAGATGGATGCAACCGTTGAGGTTGCAGTTCGTCTGGGCGTCGACCCCCGTAAGGCTGACCAGATGGTCCGCGGAACGGTCAACCTGCCCCACGGCACCGGTAAGACCGCTCGCGTCATCGTGTTCGCTGTTGGCGAGAAGGCAGCAGAAGCCGAGGCTGCAGGCGCTGACGTAGTCGGTGCAGAAGACCTGATCGAGCGCATCCAGGGTGGATGGGTCGATTTCGACGCCGCAATCGCGACTCCTGATCAGATGGCCAAGGTCGGCCGCATCGCCCGTGTCCTCGGACCGCGTGGCCTGATGCCGAACCCGAAGACGGGCACCGTCACGGCGGATGTCACCAAGGCTGTCAACGACATCAAGGGCGGAAAGATCAACTTCCGCGTCGACAAGCAGGCCAACCTGCACTTCGTCATCGGCAAGGCATCGTTCGACGATGAGAAGCTGGTGGAGAACTACGGCGCAGCCCTGGACGAGATCCTGCGTGCGAAGCCCTCGTCGGCCAAGGGTCGCTACGTGAAGAAGATCACGGTCTCGACCACCACCGGTCCGGGCATCCCGGTGGATCCGAACCGTACTCGCAACCTCCTCGAGGATGCTGCAGACGCGTAAGCAGTCCGCATACGAACAAGAAGGCCGGCAGGGATCACTCCCTGCCGGCCTTCTTGTCTGTTTCGGGAGAGGGTGATCCCTGCCGGTGGTATCGGTCCAACGGGGGTATCGATCCAACGGTGGTATCGATCTAACGGTGGCATCATCGGGGTATGCACGAAGCGTTCCAGTTCCTCGGAAACTTTTGGTGGCTGATCTTCGTTTTCGGCGGCACCATCGGTGGGGCGCTGAAAGGTGTCGCGGTTGCCAACGAAAGGCGGATCGAGCGCCGGCAAGAGCGCTTCCGGCTCAAACAGCAGACCAAGGTCGCCGTCGCGCAGGCCAACGCACAACATCACGCCGACGAAGAAACGCAGCGCCGAGAGCTGGCCAAGGCCATCGAGCAGCACGATGCGGTCGACGCCCGATGGTTCTCGTACGAGCTCGATCCGGTCACACTGCTCGACACTCCGATGATGACGGACATGCGTGAGCCTTTGACGGCCGATTTTCATCGAGCCAAATATCGTGCCGATCTGCTCCGTCCAGGCAATCCGGAGACGATGATCGGCAACCAGCAGGCGCAAACCGAGTACCGCGAGGCGGTGCACACTTACTCGATCGCCTTCGAGATCGCGGAAGCGGAGGCGAAGCGTCGCCGACGGAGCGGATTCACCCTCGACGAACAAGAGCGCCTGGTAAGGGCGCAACGTCTGCTGCGCCTGGCCATGGACGATGGCGCGACGCCACAGGAACGTCAGAGTGCGTATCGGAAGGCTCACAAGGAACTCGACGGGCTGCTGGTGCTGCCGGACCGAGCTCGGGCAGAGATCGAACACAAGATCGCCAGGGCCATCGGTGCGTGAAGAAACCAGCTGCGTGACGAGGCCGATTTGGTTATGCAGCGAGTAGTCAGGTAGTCTTCGACGCGGAGTTCAGTGCTGGATATGAACTTCACCCCAAAATCATGTTCTACCCAAGACCGTTGGTGATTGCACTCAGTAATGAGTGTGGTTGAAAGTCCGGGAGTGCCCGGCGGCCCACGTAGGTGAACGAGGTAGGGGGATAGCTTGATGTAGTGGTTCTACAGTTTGCCTGGTTATGCACTGCTTTGCGTTGCATCGTTACGCTGATTCGTAAGCCTCTTCTTCATGTTTCCTCTGTACGCCCCGTGCGCTTGCGCCGGGGCGTTTTGCATGTCGCGGACTGTGTCTTCTCGGGTTCACCCGATGAGGTGCAGCGGTTCCTGAGTGGGACAACGACTGTCACGAGAGGAGGCGAAGTATGGCAAAGCCTGAGAAGGTTTCCGCAGTTGCGGAAATCACCGAGCAGTTCAAGGGTTCGACCGCCGCTGTGGTCACGGAATACCGTGGCCTTTCGGTTGGCAACATCACGACACTGCGACGCGCTCTCGGAGAAGGTGCCACCTACTCCGTCGCCAAGAACACCCTGGTCAAGCGTGCCGCCGCAGAGGCTGGCATCGAGGGCCTTGATGACCTGTTCGTTGGTCCGACCGCCATTGCATTCATCAAGGGCGAACCGGTCGACGCTGCGAAGGCTCTGAAGAACTTCGCTAAGGACAACAAGGCGCTCATCATCAAGGGCGGCTACATGGACGGCGCTGCGCTGTCCGTGGAAGAGGTCAACAAGATCGCGGATCTCGAATCCCGCGAAATCCTGTTGGCAAAGCTTGCCGGCGCGATGAAGGGCAACTTGGCAAAGGCCGCAGGCCTGTTCAATGCTCCCGCTTCGCAGATGGCCCGTTTGGCCGCTGCCCTGCAGGAGAAGAAGGCCGCAGAAGGCGGAGCCGCAGAGGCTGCCACCGAGGCTCCGGCCGAGGCCGAAGCCGAAAGCTGATCCGCACCCGCGCATCACTGCTATAACCCCGCCCGGTCGCGGATCAGCGACATGGGACTTACAGGAAGGACCGCCACAATGGCGAAGCTCAGCACCGAAGAGTTGTTGGACCAGTTCAAGGAGCTCACCCTCCTCGAGCTCTCGGAGTTCGTTAAGGCATTCGAGGAGACCTTCGAGGTCACCGCTGCTGCTCCCGTCGCCGTCGCCGCTGCAGGCGCACCGGCTGCCGGCGCAGAAGCTGCTGAAGAGCAGGACGAGTTCGACGTCGTCCTCGAGTCGGCTGGCGACAAGAAGATCCAGGTCATCAAGGTCGTCCGTGAGGTCGTTTCCGGCCTCGGCCTGAAGGAAGCCAAGGACCTCGTCGAGAGCGCTCCGAAGGCCATCCTCGAGAAGGTTGCCAAGGACGCCGCAGAGGCTGCCAAGGAAAAGCTCGAAGCTGCCGGCGCAAAGATCGTCATCAAGTAAGACGGTTTTCCCGCTGCTCTTCGCGAGTAGTAACGAAGAGGGCCACTCCCCACGGGGAGTGGCCCTCTTTTTTGAACTTTTTTCGCGGGTGATATGTCGGAATCCATGCAGGTGGGAGGGGTGCCCGAACTAGGCTGTGACCTGAATTATGCTTCTTCCCTACTCGTTAGTAGTATTCGCAGTCACGGGTACCACTCCCATGCGATAGAGTGACCCAACCCACACGGGTGCATGCATGCAACGGACGTCGCGGAGGTAATGGTGGGAGTCGAGGTAGCGGTACAAGGACTGACAAAGTCTTTCGGGTCGCAGAGGATTTGGCAGGACGTGTCGTTGACACTTCCCGCGGGTGAGGTCAGCGCACTGCTCGGGCCTTCGGGTACCGGTAAGTCGGTGTTCCTGAAGTCCCTGATCGGACTGCTCCGCCCTGAACAAGGCTCCATTGTCATCGACGGCACGGACATCCTGCAGTGCTCCTCCAAGGAGCTCTACGAGATCCGCAAGCTGTTCGGCGTTCTGTTCCAGGACGGCGCACTGTTCGGCTCGATGAACTTGTACGACAACATCGCATTCCCGCTTCGTGAGCACACCAAGAAGTCGGAATCCGATATCCGCAAGATCGTGATGGAGAAGCTCGATCTCACGGGTCTGGTCGGCGCCGAGGACAAGCTTCCCGGTGAGATCTCCGGCGGTATGCGCAAGCGTGCCGGTCTTGCGCGTGCACTCGTTCTCGATCCCGAGATCATCCTCGTCGACGAGCCTGACTCCGGTCTGGATCCGGTGCGTACGACGTACATCAGCCAGACGCTGATCGACATCAACGCCCAGTCGGACGCGACGATTCTGATCGTCTCGCACAACATCAACCTCGCACGCACGGTGCCGGACAACATCGGCATGCTCTTCCGTCGTCAGTTGGTGATGTTCGGTCCTCGTGAGGTGCTGCTCACCTCTGACGAGCCCGTCGTCAAGCAGTTCCTCAACGGAACGATGATCGGTCCGATCGGTATGTCGGAGGAAAAGGACGAGGCTCAGATGGCGCACGAGCAGGCGCTCGTCGACGCCGGTCACCACGCCGGTGGTGTCGACGACGTCGAGGGCATCGTGCCGCAGATGAAGGCCACCCCCGGAAACCCGGAGCGTCAGGCTGTTCGTCGTCGCCAGGAGCGCGTCCGCCAGATCATGCACACCCTCCCAGCTAACGCTCAGGCGGCAATTCAGGACAGCCTCGACGAGGTTGACGGAACTGGGCAGTACGCTCCCCAGTACGCCGACGCGAGCGGCTATCAGGGGGAGTGGAACGACAACTCGCAAGACACGCAGGTCATTCCTGCATACGAGGGCGATCCCTACGGAAACACGACACACGGGCAAGGGTAGGCATATCGGATGGGGGTTACCCGCAACTCGGTTCTGAGTCCGGTCAACGGAGCATTAACTCAGGCCGGAAACATCGTCGAACTGTTTGTCGACGTCGTCAGGAATACGTTCCGGCGTCCATTTCAGTTCCGTGAGTTCATCGAGCAGGCCTGGTTCATCGCCAGCGTGACAATTTTGCCGACGGCATTGGTAGCCATCCCTTTCGGCGCCGTCGTCTCACTGCAGACCGGTTCGCTGATCAAGCAGTTGGGTGCAGAATCGTTCACCGGCGCTGCCAGCGTCCTGGCGGTGATCCAGCAGGGTAGCCCTCTGGTGACAGCATTGTTGGTCGCCGGTGCGGCCGGATCGGCCGTGACGGCCGACCTCGGTTCACGAACCATTCGCGAAGAGATCGACGCGATGGAAGTCCTCGGAATCAATCCGATTCAGCGCCTGGTGGTTCCGCGTGTACTCGCGATGGTGCTGATCGCTGTGCTGCTCAACGGACTGGTGTCCGTCGTCGGTATCGCGGGTGGTTACTTCTTCAACGTGATCCTGCAGGGCGGTAACCCCGGTGCCTACATCTCGTCGTTCTCAGCTTTTGCGCAGCTACCGGACATTTGGAGCGGTGAGATCAAAGCCGCGGTGTTCGGTGTCATCGCCGGTGTGATCTCCGCGTACAAGGGACTCCACCCATCCGGTGGCCCGAAGGGCGTCGGTGAGGCGGTGAACCAGGCCGTCGTCATCACGTTCCTGCTGTTGTTCTTCGCCAATCTGATTCTGACGATGGTGTACCTCCAGATCGTGCCGGCGAAGGGATCTTGACCTAAATGACCATCGCACGAGGCCGCGGCGATCAGTTCCTGCTGAAGAGCCGCAAAATTGCCAGAATTCCAGTGAACGCGTTGGACCGCGCGGGCGAGCAGATGTCGTTCTACGCGCGCGCCATCGCATGGACCCCGCGCACCCTGCATCGGTACCGGAAGGAGACGCTTCGGCTGCTCGCCGAAGTGACCTTCGGTAGCGGTGCGCTCGCAGTCATCGGCGGAACGATCGGTGTCATCGCGATGATGTCGGGATTCACCGGTGTCGTCGTCGGTCTGCAGGGCTTCGCCGCTCTGGAGCAGTTGGGTAGCTCGGTCCTGACCGGCTTCCTGTCCGCATACGTCAACACCCGTGAGATCGCTCCGATCGTTGCGGCTCTTGCGCTCTCGGCGACGGTGGGTTGTGGTTTCACCGCTCAACTCGGTGCCATGCGAATCTCCGAAGAGATCGACGCACTGGAGGTCATGGCAGTTCCGTCAGTGCCGTTCCTGGTCACGACCCGCATGATCGCCGGCTTCGTCGCCGTCATCCCGCTGTACATCGTGGGTCTGCTTGCGGCGTACCTCGCGTCGCGAGTGATCAGTACCGTGTTCAACGGGCAGTCGACGGGCTCGTACGACCACTACTTCAATCTGTTCCTGCCACCGCAGGACGTGCTGTATTCGTTTGCGAAAGTCCTGGTCTTCGCCTTCGTGCTGATTCTGATCCACTGCTACTACGGGTTCCATGCCTCGGGTGGTCCCGCAGGCGTCGGCGTGGCCGTCGGCCGCGCTGTTCGCGCCGCAATCGTCACGATCGCCGTTCTCGACTTCTTCCTCAGCCTCGCAATCTGGGGCACCACGACGACAGTGAGGGTGGCCGGATGATCGAGGCTCCGTCAGTCCTGCGCCGCCGTGTGCTCGGACTCGTGTTCTTCGTGGTGTTGGCACTGTTCCTGGCCTTCACCATCGGAACCTTCAACAAGACGTTCAAGGACGTCGTGAAGATCGACCTCGTCACCGACACCGTCGGAAATGCATTGCCACCCAACGCGGACGTCAAGGTTCGTGGTCTGCTGGTCGGCGAGGTGCGATCCGCGTCGACAAAAGACGGCCAGGTCACCTCGGTCCTCGCGATCGAACCGGACAAGGCTGATCTGATTCCGTCGAACGTGACGGCACGTCTGCTCCCGAAGACGCTTTTCGGTGAGCGATACGTCTCCCTGATCATTCCGGAGGGAACCACCGCTGCGCCGATTTCCGCGGGAACGGTGATCCAGCAGGACAAGAGCGGAAACGCTGTCGAGGTCGGCGACGTTCTGGACGGACTGCTCCCACTTCTGCAGGCGATTCCGCCGCAGGATCTGGCGAACACTCTCGGTTCTCTCGCGCAGGGTCTGACGGGACGCGGCGCTGAGCTCGGTCTGACGGTCGATCGTCTCGAGGAGATCTTCCGCGGCGTCAACACCGAGCTGCCCGCGGTGCAAGAGGATCTGCGCAAGTTCGCGGACTTCTCCCAGACGTACTCGGACGCTGCGCCCGATCTGATCAACGCTCTCGACAATCTGCGGACCACGGGTAACACGGTGGTTCAGAAGCAGGACCAGTTGCGGACTCTGCTGGCGTCGCTCACCGTGACATCGTCGGACACCGCAGCCTTCCTCGAAGCGAACTCGTCCTCGATCATCACGCTCGCTGCGGATTCGAAGGAAGCTCTCCAGCTTCTGGCTCAGTACTCACCGACGTTCGGGTGCACGTTCAAGGGCTTCTCGGACACCGCCCCGGAAGCTGCCAAGATCCTGTCCACCGACGCGCCCAATCCTGGTGTGCGTGCGAGTATTCAGATCGTGAACCCCAAGGGTCGCTACCTGCCCAACCAGGACGAGCCACGGCTCGTCGACAACCGCGGCCCGGTTTGCTACGACAACGTCACCGAGCCAGGTCGTCCGTTCCCGCAGTACCCCGGTGGTTCGTACGGTGACGGTTCCTACCAGGTTCCTTCCCGCAATCCCGGTCCCGCCACCATGGAATTCCTGCCTGCACCCGAGGGCTCAGGACCTCAGTTGTTCTCGACCAACAACAGCGGCCCTGCTCAGCAGGCCGGCTACGCGGGCTCGAAACTCGAAGAGGATACGTTGAAGGTGATCTACGGACAGGCCAACGGTGTTGCGCCGGACGATGTTCCGGCGTGGACCACGATGGTCAGTGCTCCGGCATTTTCCGGTGCGGAGGTGAGCGTCCAATGAGAGGACTCGCAGCTCCACTGACAAAGCTCATCATCTTCGTGGTGGTCACCGTCCTGGCAACAGGATTGCTGGCCGCCAGCATCGCCAACCTCGGCGGCGGCGGAGGCACCAAGTTCAACGCCGTCTTCTCCGACGTCACTTCGCTGAACGAGGGTGACGAGGTGCGCATCGCCGGTGTTCGTGTCGGACAGGTCGAGAAGATCGCGATCGTCAACGACAACCAGGCCGAGGTGCAGTTCTCGGTGTCCGACCGTGATTGGTTGCCTGCCAGTTCCATCGCCACGATCCGGTTCCGCAACCTGGTCGGGCAGCGATACATTTCGCTCTCGCAAGGTGAAGGCAGCCAGGGACAGAAGATCACCGGCGGCGATACCCTGCCGTTGGCGCAGACTCGCCCGGCAGTCAATCTCACGACGCTGTTCAACGGATTCAAGCCGCTCTTCACCACCCTGAGCGCTGACGACGTCAACAAGCTGTCCTACCAGATCATCCAGGTCTTCCAGGGGGAGTCCGGCACCATCAGCGAACTCGTCCGCAACACAGCGAGTTTGACCAACACCGTCGCGGACAAGGACGCCGTCATCGGGGCGGTGATCAAGAACCTCAACGACGTTCTCGACACCGTCAACGCGAACGACAAGAACCTCGATTCGCTGATCGTCAACACCCAGCAACTCGTCACCGGGTTGGCCAACGAGCGCGGTGTCGTCGGTTCGGCCGTCACCTCACTCGCCGGGTTGACCGATGCCACGGCAGATCTGCTCGAGCCGACGCGGCCGTCGATTCAGGGCTCGATCACGGCGCTCAACACGCTGGCGACCACACTCAACCGTCGTAGTGACGACGTGAACGCGGTGCTCGAGACCTTGCCGGTCAAGCTCGACAAGCTCGCTCGCGTAGCCAGTTACGGTTCCTGGTTCCAGTTCTACCTGTGCGGAATCGACATCGTTGCCGGTCCAGGACAGTCTGCCTCGCTGAATCTGCCCACCGGCCTGCCGACGGTCAATCAGCCGATTTACACCAACGCGGCCACGCGATGCACTCAAGACGGTATGAGGGAGTTGCAAGGTCGATGAGTAAACGTCGCAGTCCGGCAATGGCCGGAGCCATCGGTATCTTCGTGGTGCTGTTGGCCACTTTGTCCGCGTTCTTCCTCGATTCGCTTCCGTTCGTGGGAGCAGGCTCGTCCTACTCCGCCGAGTTCTCCGAAGCTGCGGGTCTCAAGCCTGGCAACGAGGTTCGTATCGCCGGCGTGAAGGTCGGCAAGGTCACTTCCGTCGATCTCGACGGTGACCGTGTTCTCGTCGACTTCAAGGTCAGTGACGCGTGGGTGGGAGATCAAACCTCTGCGTCCATTCAGATCAAGACGATTCTGGGACAGAAGTACCTCGCACTCGATCCGCGCGGAACCGACAACCTCGATCCCAAGGACCGGATTCCGCTCGAGCGCACCACCTCTCCGTACGACGTCGTTCAGGCCTTCTCGGCAGCGGCGGACACCGTCGGCGACATCGACACCGACCAGTTGGCGAAGAGCATGGAGACGTTGTCCCAGGCATTCTCCGAGACACCTGGCGATGTCCGCGCTTCGCTCGACGGTGTCAGCCGGCTGTCGCAGACGATCGCGAGCCGCGATCAGGACCTGCAGAAGCTCTTCGCCGCCACCGGGAAGACGTCGCAGATTCTTGCGGATCGCAACAAGGAATTCACCCAGCTGATCCGTGACGGCGGACTTCTGGTGCAGGAACTCAACAATCGCCAGCAAGCGATTTCGCAGCTGCTCACCGGAACTCAGCGCGTCTCTCAGCAGCTCACCGGTCTCGTTCGTGACAACGAGGCGGCAATCGGGCCGGCGCTGACGCAGCTCAACGGCGTCATCGACATCTTGAAGGCCAACAACGAGAACTTGGACAAGGCACTGAAGCTCTACGAACCCTTCATTCGCTTGTACGCCAACGTGGTCGGCAACGGCCGTTGGTTCGACCAGGTCGTCGTGAACCTCCTTCCGCCGGGTCTGCCGGATATTCCGGGCTACCGTGACCCCGTTCGTACGTTGGGAGGCAACTGATGGCTGATACTGCCGAAGCCGGAAGCGGCTCCAAGAAGCGCTCGGTCGCGATCATCGCCGCTGTTCTGATCGGGTTACTCGTAATCGGTGGCGCGCTGTGGTGGGTGTTCACTCGCGCCGGTACCACCAAGATCACCGCCTACTTCGACAAGTCGGTGGGTATCTACGACGGTTCCGACGTTCGTGTTCTCGGTGTCAAGGTCGGCACCGTCGAATCCGTCGAACCTCAGGGAGATCAGGTCAAGGTCGAGTTGCGCGTCGATCGTGGGATCGACATCCCCGCCGGTGCCAGTGCCGCTCAGATCACGCCTTCGGTGGTTGCCGACCGCTACATCCAGCTGACACCGGTCTTCACCGGCGGCGACAAGATGGCCAGCGGTGCAGTCATTCCGATCGAGAAGACTGCGACGCCCGTCGAGGTCGACCAGTTGTACTCCAGCATCGACGAACTCGCGTCGGCGCTCGGTCCCGAAGGTGCCAACAAGAACGGCGCGCTGTCCGATTTCGTCGAGACGGGTGCGGCCAACCTCGAGGGCAACGGTGAAGCGTTGGGAGACAGCATCACCAACCTCTCGGATGCCGCACGGACGCTCAATGATTCGCGTGACAACATCTCGCTCACCATCAAGAACCTGGATACTTTCGTGGGCGCTCTCGCGGCCAACGATCAGCAGGTGCGTCAGTTCAACACCCAGCTGTCGGACCTGACCGGATTCTTGGCAGGTGAGCGCGACGATCTCGGTGCCGCTCTGAACCAGCTCTCGATTGCTCTCGGCGACGTCGCGAAGTTCGTGGCAGACAACCGTGATCAACTGGTCCAGACAACCGAGGGTCTCGTCGAACCGACACAGACATTGGCGAACAACAAGGAAGCCCTGGCCAACACGCTCACCATGCTTCCGTTGGCGATCTCCAACCTGGTCAACTCGTACGACGCCGAATCAGGTGTGCTGGCTTCACGTCTGGCGTTCCCTGATCTTCAGAACCCGGCCGGCGTGCTCTGCAAGTTGATGGACCTCGGCAAGCTGTTGCCCGGTGATCCTCGGTTCGAGGCATTGGGAAGGCAGATGCAACCGGCTATCGACCAGTGCGCAAACGTCGCGGCGATGACCGACGCAGCCAATCAGGCTGCAGGCCTGAACCTTCCCTTCGGCATCCTTGCCGGTTCCGAACGACAGATGCAGGTAGTTCCGGGCACTGTGCCCGGCGTCGTGTCACCGCGACTGACCAGTGGAAACGGGGAGGGCGAGTGAAGCGTTCATTGATAGTCGGCGCCGGCTTGTGCGCCGTCCTGATCTCGGCAACAGCCTGCTCGTCCGAGGGAATCTACGCGGTTCCGCTTCCCGGCGGTCCCGATGTGGGTTCTGATCCGATGCACTTGACCATTCAGTTCGACGATGTCTTGGACCTTGTTCCGCAGTCCGCTGTGAAGGTCGACGGTGTTCCGGTCGGTCGAGTCGACGACGTGTCGGTCGGACCGGACGGATGGACCGCGGACGTCGGAATCATCCTCGACTCGTCGGTTGATCTACCCGCCAACGCAATTGCCGCGGTCGAGCAGACCAACCTGCTCGGCGAGAAGTTCATCCAGTTGTCGGCCCCGCCGTCCGGACCGGACTCTGCGAAGCTGGCCGACGGAGACCTGATTCCGCTCGATCGCACTCGCCACGCCACGGAGATCGAGCAGGTTCTCGGCGCATTGTCGCTGCTGCTCAACGGCGGCGGTGTGGGCCAGTTGCAACCCATCGTCGAAGAACTCGGGGCCGCATTCGACGGTCGCGAGGGCAAGACGAGAAGTCTTCTGGAGCAGGCGAACACACTCATCGGTGGACTCAACGAACAGCGTGACGACATCACCCGCGCGCTCGACGGCCTGGATGTGCTCTCGACCCGCGTCAACGATCAGAACGAGAAGATCGGGAAGATTCTCGAGGAACTCCCCGTTGCGACACAGGTTCTCAACGAGCAGCGCCCGCAGCTGACGCAGATGCTTGCTCAGGTGGATCGACTCGGAACAGTGGGAACCGACGTCCTCACGCAGTCCAAGGACGATCTGATCGCTGATCTTCAGGCTCTGCGTCCAACGCTGCAGGCGCTCGCAGACTCCGGTGACGACTTCGTCGGGGCACTTCCTTTCCTTCCGACGTTCCCGTTCCCGGACGGTGTCGAGAAGATTGCGCAGGGTGGTTCCGTGAACCTCTTCCTGAGCGTCGACTTGCAGATCGGCAACACTCTCTCGGGTCTCGGTGTCGGACAGGGTGAACCGGAATACCGTCAGCCGAAGTTCGGCAATCCCAAGCCGGTAGTCGATCCGTCCAACCCGTACTACAACGGAAACGGACCGCGGCCGGGTTGGCCGACGGTGTCGCTGCTGCCGATCGCTCCGATCCTGCCGCAGATCCCCGTCGTCGCCGGTCTACCCGCCACCACCGCCGGTGACCCGGCAACACCGGCTCCGGCAGCGGACCCACTCAACCCCATCCAGGGAATGCTGGAACAGTTCGGAATCGGTGGTGATGGACAGTGAGATCAGCTCTGGTCAGATGGCAGCTCGTCGGCTTCGTGGTGGTCGCGCTTCTGGGTCTCATCTACGTCGGCGCCAAGTACGTGCGTCTGGACAACCTCATGGGGTTCGGTCAGTACACGGTCAAGACCGAATTGGCCACGTCCGGTGGAATTTTCACCAACGCCGAGGTGACGTATCGCGGTGTGCCGGTCGGTCGAGTGGGCGACATGTCGTTGACCGAGGACGGAATTCAGGTCGACCTGAAGATCGACAACAGTGCTCCGGAGATTCCCGCGTCGGCCCGTGCAGTCGTGGCCAACCGCTCCGCCATCGGTGAGCAGTACGTCGACCTTCAGCCCGATACCGATCAGGGACCGTTCCTCGCGGACGGCTCGGTGATCGCGGTGGGGGACACCACAACTCCGATCCCGATCGAGGATGTGCTGACCAGCGCCAACGGCTTGGTCAAGTCCGTGCCGGTCGACGCGCTCCACACCGTCGCCGTCGAACTCGGTGCCGCATTCAACGGCAAGGGCGAGGACATTCAGGTCCTGGCCGATTCGCTGTCCGGTCTCTCGCAGTCCGGGCTCGACACTCTGCCTCAGACGCTCGCGCTGATTCGGAACAGTGAGACGGTACTGACGACGCAGTCGGATCAGTCCTCCGCGATCAAGCAGTTCAGTACCGATCTCGATGCTGTCACGGCGCAGTTGCGGACCAGCGATCCGGACATCCGTCGCTTGATCGACAACGGCATCCCGGCCAGCGATCAGATCGGTGCCCTCATCAACGAGGCGGGCCCGAGCCTGACGACTGACCTGACCAATCTTGCCGCGACCACCAAGACGCTTGCACCCCGAACGATCGCGCTGCAGCCGTTCCTGATCTTCCTTCCCGGCCTGGCCGCTGCCGCACCGACGGTTGCTCCCGGCGACGGAACGGTCCATCAGGGCTTGGTGCTCGAGACCAACAATCCGCTCTCGTGCACGGTGGGTTACGAAGGCACCATGGCGATCCTGGACGAGATGAAGCGTCAGAATCCCAATTTCGACGACACCCAGCAGGACTTCCCGCTCAACACCGCCGCGTCGTGTGAGACGCCGCTGGGCAGCGAGACGGGCGTCCGCAGTGCCAACCGCGTGGTGTACGCCGATCCCGACACGATCCAGCCTTGGGACTTCAAGCCGAAGGTCGATCCGGACAAGTTGAACCTCAACCCGATCGCGACGCAGTTGGCGCCGTTGCTCGGAGTGACACCGAAGTAGACCGATCCGAATGTGGTCGAGTTTGTGCAGTTCAGGCTACTGAGTTGTGGCAGTTGACGATTCGCGGCCAGAGGCTGGGCAAAACAGGTAAGTAGGGTAGTGAGTGTGATTCAGAGAAACAGTTCCCCGCAGTCCGGCGGGCCCGAGCAAGTCGAATCGGGAGCGCCGACAACCGGTAGACCGAAGGGGCTGACAGCGTCTCTGATTGCGGTCGGTGTCTTGCTTCTGGCGGCAGTGGTTGCGCTCGGTGTGTTCGGCGTCCCGTACGTTCGGGCGCTCACCACCGACCGCACCACAGCCGAGATGCGTGACGACGCGCTGATCGGTGCGCAGCAAGTCGCGATCAACCTCAACAACGCGGATTCGGCCAATCTCGACCAGTCGATCGAGAACATGCGTTCTTCGGTGACCGGTGACGAGATGACGACGTATCTGCAGACCGTTCAGGATTCGATCACCGACGAGTTGCGTAACTCGGGTTCGAAGGCTGACACCGAAGTTGTGCAGTCCGCGCTGACCGAGCTCAATACCGATGACCGGACCGCCACGGCACTGGTCGTCGTTCGAGTCACCACGACCCAGGGCAACCAGTTCGTCAAGAATCAGCTCGGCATGCGGCTGGGCATGGTCGAGGTCGACGGGGTCTGGAAGGCGCAGTCCGCTGATCCGATCGGATCGCGGCTCGATCTCGGCTCGGGCACTCTGCCGGCTGCCGACGGCTCCACGCCTGCTCCTGACGCAACGCCCGCACCCGGTTCGGGGACCGAAGCACCTGCATCCGGTGCTCCTGCACCGACAACCGAGGGTGGTGATTCCGGTGGCCAGTAGTTCGTCGAACCTGCACACCGACATCCCTCGAAGGAGAAGCGCGTAATGCCACCCAAACGTCGTACCGGCGGACCGTCCTCCCCACAGAACCGTCGGCCGAAGATCGCTGGAAGCGCTCGTTCGCTCAACGTCCCCGCGGGGACGTCCGATTCGGACCCGGTCGAGCCCACGATCGAACAGCCGGAAGAAGAGACACAGGAGGCTGTGAAGCCGGAGGTTGCGAAGCCGGAGGTTGCGAAGCCGACGCTCACGAAGGCCGAGTCCGGAGACATCGAGCCGCCGAAGACGGAAACCGACGCTCCGGAATCCACACCAGGCCCCGATCTGACCAAACCGGCGAAAACCGACGCAGACGAGCCCAAGGCCCCTGCTACCCCGGAGACGGGCGCGGGGGAGTCGGCGACAACACCTACACAATCCAAGGCCGGTTGGCGCCTGGTCGCGATCCTGGGGGCCGCAGCGGTCATCGTCGCGATCCTCGCCGGCATCGCCTTCTTCAAAGTCGGCGCGAAGACGGACGACATCGCCTGGGTGGACGAAGGCGCCACGGCTGAGGTTCTTCGTGTGACGCCGTCGGCGTTGGCTGCAGTCTTCACGTTCTCGCCCGACACGTTCGACGCCGATTTCGACAAGGGTGTCCAGGGCCTGAACCAGTCGATGCGCGATCAGCTGACCCAGTACAAGGACACGCAGAAGGCCGGCGTCGAACAAACTCAGACGGCAACGACCGCTGATGTCCCGCTGATCGGGATCACACGACTCGAGAAGGACCGGGCGCAGTTGCTCGCCCAACTGAACGTCAGCTCGACGCAGAACGGCGTGGCGGCAGACTCTCGCTCCGGAATGGTCATCGTGAGTCTGGAGAAGCAGGACGGAAACTGGCTGATCTCGGAGATTCGCGACCAGTAGCTCGGAGATTCGCGACCAGTACCAGCGCGAAGATCTGGACCGACGCACGATGTCGGTCCAGATTTTTCGTATGTGACGCCGTTGCTGGCTACACTTCCGGTGGCAGTGTTCGAATGCTCGTCACGAATGTTCGAATGCTGCGACACGCGCTCTCGCCCTTGACGGAGCGGTCCGCAAGGTCCACTCTGATCGGTGAACATGCACGGACGAGTGATCGGCAGTCTCACGTCAGTATCTGAATTCGACCCTCAGTTACACCCGACTCGACATTTCCAGAGTAAGGGTGTACTTTTGGACGTTGCGCTGGCTGCCTCCTGTCCACCCCTCGTCTCAACCGCTGCGAAGTCAAGTACTTCTTGCTTTCTGCGACGGGTTTCGTTCGGGTTGTAACCAGCGAAATTCGAAGCAGATACAGCGGCGGTCGCAACAGCACGGAGCGGCCCGCGTGAGGTGCTGGAAGGACGCATCTTGGCAGTCTCTAGCCAGACCAAGGCAGTTTCCGGAATCCCCGGAGCCCCGAAGAGGGTTTCGTTCGCGAAAGTTCGCGAACCCCTCGAAGTTCCCGGGCTTCTTGACGTACAGACAGATTCGTTCGAGTGGCTGATCGGCGCGCAGAGTTGGCGTGAACGAGCAGCGGCACTCGGCGACAATGCAGTGTCCGGTGGTCTCGAGGACATCCTCGCGGAGCTTTCTCCGATCGAGGATTTCAACGGCACTATGTCGCTGTCCTTCTCCGACCCTCGATTCGACGAGGTCAAGGCCTCGACGGACGAGTGCAAAGACAAGGACATGACCTACGCGGCGCCGTTGTTCGTCACCGCGGAGTTCATCAACAACAACACTGGTGAGATCAAGAGCCAGACGGTCTTCATGGGAGATTTCCCGATGATGACCGACAAGGGCACCTTCATCATCAACGGCACCGAGCGTGTGGTCGTCTCGCAGCTCGTGCGTTCCCCCGGTGTGTACTTCGACATGAGCGTCGACAAGAGCACCGAGAAGGATCTGCACAGCGTCAAGGTGATCCCGGGTCGCGGCGCATGGCTCGAGTTCGACGTCGACAAGCGCGACACCGTTGGTGTCCGTATCGACCGCAAGCGTCGTCAGCCTGTCACCGTCCTGCTCAAGGCACTCGGCTGGACCACCGAGCAGATCACGGAGCGCTTCGGCTTCTCCGAGATCCTCATGGCCACGCTGGAGAAGGACAACACCGCCGGCACCGATGAGGCGTTGCTCGACATCTACCGCAAGCTGCGTCCGGGCGAGCCCCCCACCAAGGAGAGCGCGCAGACCCTGCTGGAGAACCTGTTCTTCAAGGACAAGCGCTACGACCTCGCTCGCGTGGGTCGTTACAAGATCAACAAGAAGCTCGGCCTGAACGCGGGTCAGCCGATCGTTGCATCCACGCTCACCGAAGAAGACATCGTCGCCACCGTCGAGTACCTCGTGCGTCTGCACGCAGGTGACACCTCGATGACGGCTCCGGGCGGCGTCGAGGTTCCCGTCGAGGTCGACGACATCGACCACTTCGGCAACCGTCGTCTGCGTACCGTCGGCGAGCTCATCCAGAACCAGATCCGCGTGGGCCTGTCCCGCATGGAGCGTGTGGTTCGTGAGCGCATGACCACGCAGGACGTCGAGGCAATCACGCCTCAGACGCTGATCAACATCCGTCCCGTCGTCGCTGCGATCAGGGAGTTCTTCGGAACCTCCCAGCTGTCGCAGTTCATGGACCAGAACAACCCGCTGTCGGGGCTGACGCACAAGCGTCGTCTGTCCGCCCTCGGCCCGGGTGGTCTGTCCCGTGAGCGCGCCGGCCTCGAGGTTCGCGACGTTCACCCGTCGCACTACGGCCGCATGTGCCCGATCGAGACCCCGGAAGGCCCGAACATCGGCCTGATCGGTTCGCTGTCGGTCTACGCCCGCGTCAACCCGTTCGGTTTCATCGAGACCCCGTACCGTCGCGTCGTCGACGGACAGGTGACCGACGAGGTCGACTACCTGACCGCTGACGAAGAAGACCGCCACGTAGTCGCGCAGGCCAACTCGGCCATCGACCGCGAGGGTCGCTTCACCGACTCGAAGATTCTCGTCCGCCGTAAGGGTGGCGAGGTCGAGTTCGTCGCGTCCTCCGACATCGACTACATGGACGTTTCGCCGCGTCAGATGGTGTCCGTCGCAACCGCGATGATTCCGTTCCTCGAGCACGACGATGCAAACCGTGCCCTGATGGGCGCGAACATGCAGCGTCAGGCTGTCCCGCTGGTTCGCAGCGAGGCACCTCTCGTCGGAACCGGCATGGAGCTGCGTGCAGCTGTGGATGCCGGCGACGTCATCATCACCGAGAAGACCGGTGTCGTGGAGGAGATCTCCGCGGACTACGTCACGGTGATGGCTGACGACGGAAGCCGCAAGACGTACCGGATGCGCAAGTTCGCGCGTTCCAACCAGGGCACGTGCGCCAACCAGCGTCCGATCGTGGACGAGGGACAGCGTGTCGAGGCCGGCCAGGTTCTGGCCGACGGCCCTTGCACCGAGAACGGTGAGATGGCGCTGGGCAAGAACTTGCTCGTCGCGATCATGCCGTGGGAAGGCCACAACTACGAGGACGCGATCATTCTGTCGCAGCGTCTCGTGGAAGAGGACGTCCTGACCTCGATTCACATCGAGGAGCACGAGATCGATGCCCGCGACACCAAGCTCGGTGCCGAGGAAATCACTCGCGACATCCCGAACGTCTCCGACGAGGTCCTCGCCGACCTCGACGAGCGCGGCATCATCCGTATCGGTGCCGAGGTTCGTGACGGCGACGTGCTGGTCGGAAAGGTCACGCCGAAGGGCGAGACCGAGCTGACCCCCGAAGAGCGCCTCCTTCGCGCCATCTTCGGTGAGAAGGCTCGCGAGGTTCGTGACACGTCCCTCAAGGTTCCTCACGGTGAGACCGGCAAGGTCATCGGAATCCGCGTGTTCTCACGTGACGAAGACGACGATCTGCCTCCCGGTGTCAACGAGTTGGTCCGCGTCTACGTGGCACAGAAGCGCAAGATCCAGGACGGCGACAAGCTCGCCGGCCGCCACGGTAACAAGGGCGTCATCGGCAAGATCCTGCCGCAGGAAGACATGCCGTTCCTCTCGGACGGCACGCCTGTCGACATCATCTTGAACACGCACGGTGTCCCGCGTCGTATGAACATCGGTCAGGTCTTGGAGACCCACCTCGGGTGGATCGGCAAGACCGGCTGGAACATTCAGATCGCGTCCGACGGCACTCGTCCCGACTGGGCTGCGACCCTGCCGGAAGAGATGCTGTCCGCTCCGGCCGACTCGAACATCGCCACCCCGGTGTTCGACGGTGCGAAGGAAGACGAGCTCACCGGTCTCCTCGGCGCGACGCTGCCTAACCGTGACGGCGAGCAGATGGTCGGACCCGACGGAAAGGCCACCTTGTTCGACGGCCGCTCCGGCGAGCCGTTCCCGTACCCGGTCTCGGTCGGTTACATGTACATCATCAAGCTGCACCACTTGGTCGACGACAAGATCCACGCTCGTTCGACCGGTCCGTACTCGATGATCACGCAGCAGCCTCTCGGTGGTAAGGCCCAGTTCGGTGGCCAGCGCTTCGGTGAGATGGAGTGCTGGGCGATGCAGGCCTACGGCGCGGCTTACACGCTGCAGGAACTGCTGACCATCAAGTCGGACGACGTGGTCGGTCGAGTCAAGGTGTACGAAGCCATCGTCAAGGGCGAGAACATCCCCGAACCCGGCATCCCCGAGTCGTTCAAGGTGCTCCTCAAGGAGCTCCAGTCGCTCTGCCTCAACGTGGAGGTGCTGTCCTCGGACGGCGCGGCCATCACGATGGCGGACGGCGACGACGAGGACTTGGAGCGGGCCGCAGCGAACCTGGGCATCAACCTGTCCAGGAACGAAGCTGCGACGGTCGACGACCTCGCGAACTAGGTTTCGGTCCCCGGGTTGCTCTTGAAAGAGCGGCCCGGGGGCGTAGTTCACATTTGAATTGGCAGTCAGGTTGCCGGGTGACCGGCAACCGTAACCCCAACGGGGAAAGGAAGTTACGTGCTCGACGTCAACTTCTTCGATGAACTCCGCATTGGCTTGGCCAGTGCAGAGGACATCCGCAATTGGTCCTACGGCGAGGTCAAGAAGCCGGAGACCATCAACTACCGCACGCTCAAGCCCGAGAAGGACGGCCTCTTCTGCGAGAAGATCTTCGGCCCCACCCGGGACTGGGAGTGCTACTGCGGTAAGTACAAGCGTGTCCGCTTCAAGGGCATCATCTGTGAGCGCTGTGGCGTCGAGGTCACTCGCGCCAAGGTTCGTCGTGAGCGTATGGGTCACATCGAACTGGCCGCACCGGTCACGCACATCTGGTACTTCAAGGGTGTTCCGAGCCGTCTCGGTTACCTGCTCGACCTGGCTCCGAAGGATCTCGAAAAGATCATCTACTTCGCTGCCTACGTCATCGTCGGCGTCGACGAGGAGCTCCGTCACAACGAGCTGTCCACTCTCGAAGCCGAGATGCAGGTCGAGAAGAAGACCGTCGCAGATCAGCGCGACGCCGATCTCGAGGCACGTGCGCAGAAGCTCGAAGCCGACATCGCCGAGCTCGAGGCAGAGGGCGCGAAGTCCGATGTCCGCCGCAAGGTCAAGGACGGCGGCGAGCGCGAAATGCGTCAGCTCCGTGACCGCGCGCAGCGTGAGCTGGATCGTCTCGACGAGATCTGGACCACCTTCACCAAGCTGAGCGTCAAGCAGCTCATCATCGACGAGCTCCTGTACCGCGAGCTGGTCGACCGTTACGGCGAGTACTTCACGGGTGCGATGGGCGCAGAGTCCATCCAGATCCTGATGCAGAACTTCGACCTCGACGCCGAGGCAGAGTCTCTCCGTGAGACCATCCGCAGCGGCAAGGGCCAGAAGAAGCTGCGTGCACTCAAGCGCCTCAAGGTGGTTGCGGCATTCCAGACCAACGGCAACTCGCCGATGGGCATGGTCCTCAACGCTGTTCCGGTGATCCCGCCGGAGCTTCGCCCGATGGTTCAGCTCGACGGTGGACGTTTCGCGACGTCCGACCTCAACGACCTGTACCGCCGCGTCATCAACCGCAACAACCGCCTCAAGCGACTGATCGACCTCGGTGCTCCCGAGATCATCGTCAACAACGAGAAGCGGATGCTGCAGGAGTCGGTCGACGCCCTGTTCGACAACGGTCGTCGTGGACGTCCGGTCACCGGACCGGGTAACCGCCCGCTGAAGTCCCTGAGCGATCTGCTCAAGGGCAAGCAGGGTCGTTTCCGTCAGAACCTGCTCGGTAAGCGCGTCGACTACTCGGGTCGTTCCGTGATCGTCGTCGGTCCTCAGCTCAAGCTGCACCAGTGTGGTCTGCCCAAGCTGATGGCTCTCGAGCTGTTCAAGCCGTTCGTGATGAAGCGTCTGGTCGATCTCAACCACGCGCAGAACATCAAGTCGGCCAAGCGCATGGTCGAGCGCAAGCGCGTCCAGGTGTGGGACGTCCTCGAAGAGGTCATCGCCGAGCACCCCGTGCTGCTCAACCGTGCACCTACGCTGCACCGTCTGGGTATCCAGGCATTCGAGCCGCAGCTCGTCGAGGGCAAGGCCATTCAGCTCCACCCGCTGGTGTGTGAGGCCTTCAACGCCGACTTCGACGGTGACCAGATGGCTGTTCACCTCCCGCTGTCGGCAGAGGCTCAGGCCGAGGCCCGCATCCTGATGCTGTCCTCGAACAACATCCTCTCGCCTGCTTCGGGTCGCCCGCTCGCCATGCCGCGTCTGGACATGGTCACGGGTCTGTTCCACCTGACCCGTCTCGACGAGGGTGTCACCGGTGAGCTCGTTGCTCCGACCAACGACGAGGCAGAGCAGGGCGTGTACTCCTCGCCCGCCGAGGCTCAGATGGCAGTCGACCGCGGCGCGCTCTCGGTTCAGGCTCAGATCAAGGTGCGTCTGACGCAGCAGCGTCCGCCGCGCGACCTCGAGAACGAACTGTTCCCCGAGGGCTGGAAATACGGTGACGGCTGGACCGCCACCACGACACTCGGCCGTGTGCTCTTCAACGAGCTGCTTCCGGCGGACTACCCGTTCGTCAACGAGCAGATGCCGAAGAAGCGCCAGGCGACGATCATCAACGATCTCGCCGAGCGGTACCCGATGATCGTGGTTGCTCAGACCGTCGACAAGCTCAAGGACGTCGGGTTCTACTGGGCCACCCGTTCGGGTGTCACGGTCTCGATTTCCGACGTGCTCGTGCCGCCGGAGAAGCCTGCCATCATCGAGGACTTCGAGGCTCAGGCCGACAAGATCGAGAAGCAGTACCAGCGTGGTGCTCTGGACAAGAAGGAGCGCAACAGCGCTCTGGTCACCATTTGGCAGGAAGCGACCGACAAGGTCGGCAAGGCCATGGAGGCTCACTTCCCCGACAGCAACCCGATCCCGATGATCGTGAAGTCCGGCGCAGCCGGCAACATGACTCAGGTTCGTTCGCTCGCCGGTATGAAGGGTCTGGTGACAAACCCGAAGGGTGAGTTCATCCCGCGTCCGATCAAGTCTTCCTTCAAGGAAGGCCTGACCGTTCTCGAGTACTTCATCAACACGCACGGTGCTCGTAAGGGTCTGGCCGATACCGCACTCCGCACCGCCGACTCGGGTTACCTGACCCGTCGTCTGGTGGACGTATCGCAGGACGTCATCGTCCGCGAGGTCGACTGTGGAACTGAGCGCGGCATCGTCACCACGATCGCCGAGAAGCAGGCCGACGGCACGATGATCCGCGATGCTCACGTGGAGACCAGCACGTACGCCCGTACCTTGGCGGCCGATGCAGTCGACGCGAACGGCACCGTCATCGTCGAGCGTGGCCACGATCTCGGTGACCCCGCGATCGATGCTCTGCTCGAAGCCGGCATCACGACGGTCAAGGTCCGCTCGGTCCTGACCTGCACCACCGGCACCGGCGTTTGCGCCACTTGCTACGGCCGTTCGATGGCCACCGGCAAGCTGGTCGACATCGGTGAGGCTGTCGGTATCGTCGCCGCACAGTCGATCGGTGAGCCCGGTACCCAGCTGACCATGCGTACCTTCCACCAGGGTGGTGTCGCAGGAGATGACATCACCGGCGGTCTGCCGCGTGTCCAGGAGCTGTTCGAGGCACGTGTGCCCAAGGGCAAGGCTCCTATCGCGGACGTCACCGGTCGGGTACAGCTCGAAGACGGCGATCGTTTCTACAAGATCACCATCGTTCCGGACGACGGCGGCGAAGAGGTTGTCTACGACAAGCTCAGCAAGCGTCAGCGTCTGCGCGTCTTCAAGCATGCCGATGGTCGCGAAAGCCTCTTGGCTGACGGTGACCACGTCGAGGTCGGACAGCAGCTCATGGAAGGTGCTGCCGATCCCCACGAGGTCCTGCGAGTCATGGGTCCGCGTCAGGTTCAGATCCACTTGGTCAACGAGGTCCAGGAGGTGTACCGGAGCCAGGGTGTGTCGATCCACGACAAGCACATCGAGGTCATCGTGCGCCAGATGCTTCGTCGCGTGACGATCATCGATTCCGGTGCCACCGAGTTCCTGCCCGGTTCGCTCACCGAGCGCGCCGAGTTCGAGTCGGCAAACCGCCGCGTTGTCGCCGAGGGTGGCGAGCCCGCAGCCGGCCGTCCGGTGCTCATGGGTATCACGAAGGCGTCGCTCGCGACGGATTCGTGGCTGTCCGCGGCATCGTTCCAGGAGACCACTCGTGTCTTGACCGACGCGGCTATCAACTGCCGCTCGGACAAGCTGATCGGTCTGAAGGAAAATGTCATCATCGGTAAGCTGATCCCTGCCGGTACCGGTATCAACCGTTACCGCAACATCCAGGTTCAGCCCACCGAAGAGGCACGCGCCGCTGCTTACGCAGTGCCGTCGTACGACGACCAGTACTACAGCCCGGACGGCTTCGGCCAGAACACCGGTGCTGCAGTTCCGCTGGACGACTACGGCTTCAGCAACGACTACCGCTAAGCGTTAGTTCGTAGAAAATCCCCCCACCTCGAAAGAGGTGGGGGGATTTTTCATGTCGCTCGTTTCAGGAGTTGCTGCCGCTGAGGTCCGGGATGACGATCTCCTGGACAGCCCACTTGTTGCCGTCGGGGTCGGCGAAGTAGATGAATCTGCCCCAAGCCTGGTCGTCGATCGGGCTGATGTCGATGCCGCGGCCCTTGAACTCGCGCTCAGCCTCTTCGATGTCCTTGACCACTACCTGCATGCCGACGACGGAACCGGGCTCGGCGTCGGTGATTCCCTTGCCGATGCAGATCGAGCAGGCCGAACCGGGTGGGGTCAGCTGGACGAAGCGCAGGTCCTCGCTGACCGTGTGATCGTGGTCGGCGTTGAAGCCGAGGCGGACGTAGAAGTCCTTGGCGCGGTCGATGTCGGTGACGGGAATGGCGACCAGTTCGAGCTTGATGTCCATGACGTGCCCTTCATGTGATGGTGGATTCCGGCGACAGGTCCAGTGTTGCGGGTATTGCGGTCAGAAACGGTCCTCATTAGGCGTCCGGATGAAACTTTCCGAATTCCTTGTTGCTCCGAGAGTGCTTCTCTCACTGCTCGACCGATCCCGAACCAGGAGCGGATACCCCGACTCCGCAGCTCTGACGCATTCCGTCGAACGCGCCGCGCACGCCGACGCTCTCGGCTACCACCGGTTCTGGGTGGCCGAGCATCACGCGGTGCCCGGGATCGGGAGCGGGTCACCGGCAGTGCTGCTTGCCGCGATCGGCGCGCATACGCGCGATATCAGACTCGGGAGCGGTGGGGTCATGCTGCCGAATCACCAACCGCTGATCGTCGCCGAGCAGTTCTTGATGCTGGAGGCTCTGTACCCGGGGCGAATCGATCTCGGCCTCGGCCGATCGCTGGGATTCACGGAGCCTGTTCGTCAGGCACTACGACGCAGCAAGGATGCTTCGGACACGTTTGCGTCAGATCTCGAAGAGGTGAGGCGCTACCTGGACGGATCCGCGGCAGTGACGGCACGGCCGGCGTCGGAGACCGGGGTGCCGATCTTCGTGCTCGCGACGCGTACAGGTCTGAAAGTGGCAGCGCAGCTCGGGCTTCCGGTGGTCGTGGGTGGGCCGATACTCGGAATCGGGAGCACCGACCGGGTGGAGGCATTGGACGAGTACCGCCGAGCTTTCCGGGCCACCGACGCTCATCCCGAACCCTATGTGGTGGTTTCTCTCGAAGTGGCGGTTGCCGATACCACCGACGCGGCGCGTGAGTTGCTGATCCCGGAGGCATACGCGCTCGCAGAATCGTCACGGACGGGGGAGTTTCCGCCGCTCGCGTCGCTGGACGAGATCAGGTGCGCCCCGCGCAGTGATCGAAATGCCAGGCGTATCGAGTCGTTCATGGCGTCGGCGCTGCACGGCACACCTGTCGAGGTGAAACAACAGCTTCACGATCTCGCCGAGCGGACCGGTGCCGACGAAGTGCTGGCGTCGACGTCGACGTACGACCGTGACACGCTTGCACTTTCGGACCGCCTGCTACGTGAGGTGCTTTAGCGGTGTGGTTGATCTAACGGGGCACGTGAAACTCGAGCAGAGTGGCGACGGAGTCGTCGAGTTCGGTCCACGGCACCGGTACGGAGAGGACGGCGATCGCCGAAGTCGGGAACTTGTCGCGGATACGTTGGGCCGCTTCGGAGTTTTCGTTCGACGCGAGATCGAGTGCAGTCCAGGGAATTCCGGGTTCGTGTCCGACGATCAGGAGCGTCTTGACGTGGTCGGACGTGGTTCGCGCAGCTGCAATGACGTCTGCGGGTGAGCCGCCGTAGATGGACTTCTCGAATCCGGCGGGAGCTTCGATTCCCGTCGAGGCAAGGGTTTCGACGGTCCGCCGGGAGGTGGAGCACAGAACGGCGTCTACGGGCGGGACGTTTTCGCGGATCCATTCGCCGCCGATGCGGGCCTCGCGCAGGCCCCGTTCGGCGAGCGGACGCTCGTGATCACGGATGCCCTCGGGGTAGCTGGACTTGCCGTGTCGCATGAGGACGAGGGTGCGGTGGTCGGCCATGCGTTCACGGTATCCGCTTTGTGCCCGTCAGTCCGGTTACTCTGGATGGTCAGGACCTTGAAGGAGGTTTCGATGGCCGGTAAGAAGCTCGATCGAACTAATGCCCGAACTGCACTCGAGGTGGTACGCGAAAGCCCCACCATCGCTTTCATCACCGTTGCCCCGGCAGTGGTCGTGTTCGGCGTGGTGTGGTGGCTCTTCGGTTTCTGGGCCGCGATTCTTCTTGCGTTGGTGTTCGGTGTCGCGGCTGTCGCGACCCAGAAACTGCGTTAGAGGGCGCTCACCTGCGCAACTGCGCGGAGCGCTTCGCCGACCAGGAACCAGACCGTGACGGTCTTGTCGTCGACGCGGCTGCGCAGGACGACGTCGTCACTGGAGACGATGGGGGAGAGGTACTCGATCAGTGCTCGATGCGGAACTGTACGCAGTTCGGTGCGCGCGCTGAGGACCTCTTCGACTGCCTGCCAGTAGACGGCGTTGTTCACGTGGTCGAACGGGTCGATATCCGTGGCGCGCAGAGCGAACGGCGTGTCCAGAACACCCGCGTCGTCTGCCTCCGGTGCGTTCTCGGCGAGGACACGCTTCCACTTCAGGCGATGCTCGTCGGTGGATTCTTCCAACGGCCGCATGAAGTCGTCGCTCATCCTGGTGGGCATGCCTGACTCGGCGCTGATGTTGATCCAGAAGCCTTCGGTTTCCATCAGCGCGCCGTTGCTGCCGTCGAAGCGCACGCGCATGTTCGCCCATCTCGTGGAGAAGCCGGAGCACCAGCGAGTCATCGTCAACTCTTCCGGCCAGATCGCCGGGCGTACGACATCGACGACCGTACGACGCACTATCCAGAGCGGATGAGTGTCGATGGCGTCGGCGGCTTCGATGTTGTCGTTGCCGATGTCCTGCAGATAACGGGCGACGGCGTCGAGCCTGACCTGCTTGGCGACGTCGATGTCGCCGGTACGGACCGGGCGGGACTTGACGAAGATCGGTCCTCTGTCTGGCTGCGGCGCGAGCGTGAGATCTGGGTTCACGTGAGATTCCTGTTCGCTGGAGTGAGCCGATTCTGTCAGGCTTTTCAGCGAGTGGCGATTATCTGCTTTCCGCAGCCGGAACCGTCGACCATTCGTGCCACGGCGACGGCGGTGTCGGCAAGGGGATGAACGGAGTCGATCACCGGGGTGATGACACCTGCGTCGATCATTGCCGTCAGCACCTCCAGATCCTCGGCGTTCTCCGAAGCCATCAAAGACCCGAGCTTCTGAGATACGAACGGAGACAAGCACAGTGCGCGGATTTGGCGATCGATTCCGCCGAGCCACCGTCCGCCGTTCTCGCCGCCCACGATCACGAGCCTTCCGGTGCGTGTGAGCGCCCGTCGAAGATCTCGCAGTCGGCGGTTGCCGCCGGTGTCGATGATGACGTCGTACCGATGCGATCCGTCGGTGGCGTCGTCGAAGCGGTAGTCGAGAACCTCGTCGGCACCGAGGGAGCGGACGGTATCGGTTTTCGAGGTGCTGCATACGCCGGTGACGAGCGCGCCCATGGCTTTTGCCACCTGCACCGCGTAGATCCCGACGCCACCGGATGCACCGAGAACGAGGACGGATTGCCCCGCCTGCACACGGCCGTGGTCGCGCACGGCTTGCAGCGCTGTGAGGGCGGAGACCGGCACCGCTGCTGCTTGTGCGAACGACAACCGGGCAGGTTTTGCGGCAATCTTCGTCTCGAGTGCGCACGCGTACTCCGCAAACGAACCGACCGCGATCCCGTATACCTCCTGGCCGACTGCCACGCGGGTCACCGAACTGCCGACGGCCTCGACTCGGCCGGACACGTCCAGTCCGCGGACCCGGTTCTCAGGTCTGCGCAGTCCAAATCCCGCGAGGCGCAACGGATATGGCAGTCCGGCCATGAGATGCCATGCCCCGCGGTCGACGGACGCGGCCTCGACGCGAATCAGCACTTCGTTGTCGGCGACAGTGGGGCGCGGAATGTGGTCGAGGTAGAGAACGTCGGCTTCGCCGTAGCGATCCTGTACGACGGCGGTCATCAGTTCCTGCGGCATGCGAGTCTCCGTTCGTCGAATGCTTACACCGTAAGTATTGCACTTACGCTGTAAGTTCTGTCAATGTGGAGAAGCGCACAAGATTGACCCGAGATCACGTTGTACGCGCTGCCGTGGCGCTTGCAGATTCCGTCGGAATCGATTCGATGACCATGCGGAAGCTGGGGACCGAACTTGGCGTCGAGGCGATGTCTCTGTACAACCATGTTTCGGACAAGGGGGATCTGCTCGACGGAATGGTCGACGCGGTCTTTGCGGAGATCGATCTTCCGACGCCGGGACTGCCGTGGCGAACGGAAGTTCACGCGCGAGCGGTATCGACTCGGGAGGTGCTGGGGAGGCACCCGTGGGCAACTCCGTTGATGGAGTCCCGAACGACGCCTGGTCCCGCGACCCTGCGCCACCACGACGCCGTCATCGGAACACTACGCGCTGCCGACTTTCCGGTCGCCCTTGCTGCGCATGCCTTTTCGATCATGGATGCGTACATCTACGGCTTCGTGCTGCAAGAGGTGAGCTTGCCGTTCGAAACAGCGCAGGAAACGACGGAACTGGCGAAGGCGATCATGGGCTCGTTCGAGAGCGGTCAGTATCCGCACCTGGCCGAGCTGACCACCGAGCACGTCCTAGCTCCGGGATACAGCTACGCCGCCGAATTCGCTTTCGGTCTTGATCTGATTCTCGACGGACTCGAACGTCTGCACATCGGGAGCGAACGATGATCTGACGTGAGTACCGGGTTAAAGTCGAGAAAACCGGGTTACCGGTCCAGACTTCAGATGTCCCGAAGAGGAGCTTTCTGTGCGCGCCATGGTGGTTACGGAACTGTCCGGTCCCGAAGGAATTGTCGCGCAGGAGGTTCCCGAGCCCGCAGCCGAAGGTCTTGTTCTCATCGATGTGAAGGCCAGTGGCGTCTGCTTTCCGGACCTACTCATCACCTACGGCAAGTATCAGATCCGCCCGGAACCGCCGTTCATTCCCGGCGCGGAGATCTCGGGCGTCGTGGTCTCCGCGCCGGAAGGGTCGGGTTTCGCTCCGGGCGATCGTGTTCTCGCGGCCGCGTATCTGGGCGGCTATGCAGAGCGGATTGCCGTCAACCCGGCGCAGGTACTCCGAATTCCGGACGGACTCGCCTTCGACGAGGCGGCCTCTCTGATCATCAACTATCAGACGATGGAGTTCGCGCTGGCTCGTCGCGCGAAGATCGTCGCGGGGGAGACGGTCGTCGTGCTCGGCGCTGCGGGCGGAGTCGGAACGGCAACCATCCAGCTGGCCAAGGCGCACGGCGCTCGGGTGATCGCCGTGGTACGACGCGAAGGCGTCGAGGACTTCTTGCGTGAGCTCGGTGCCGACGAGGTTGTCGCGCTGGCTCCGGGATGGGGAGAGCGGATTCGGGAACTGACCGACGGCGTCGGCGCTCAGATCGTGGTAGATCCGGTAGGCGGGGATGCGTTCGACGACGCGGTCCGGGTTCTGGCGCCGGAGGGGCGTCTTGTGGTTATCGGTTTTGCCGGCGGCGGCATTCCTCAGGTCAAGGTGAACCGGGTGCTGTTCCGCAATATCAGCATTGTCGGCGCGGCGTGGGGCGAGTTCACGCGCACCAATCCCGAAGCGGTAGCCGAGGTGCATGCATCGCTGGTAGAACACGTCCGGAACGGCTTGCGTCCGCTGGTCAAGGCACGGTATCCGCTTGCCGACGCAGCAGTTGCCCTGGCTGATCTCGAAAGCGGCAAAGTTCTCGGAAAGGCCATCTTGCTGCAGGAATGATTCTTCGCAACGTGATGGTGCTCACCAAATAATAAGTTGCAACATGTTTTCATTTGGGCAATAGTTGCAACCGCACTACCATTTGCCAGGTGATCGCTTCCGATTCTGATGACCTGTATGGAGCACTCGACGAGTTGTTCACTCGCCTGATGAGCGCCGGTGATTCGGAGTCGATCGATGCGTTGATCGAACTGGATCTCTCGTTCTCTCAGGTGCGTGTGCTGTTCGTACTTGCACAACGTGATGCGGCGATCCCGATCAACGAGGTTGCCGACGAGCTTCGGCTCTCGGTGGCAGCTACGGGGCGGAACATCGATCAGCTCGTGAACATGGGTCTGGTCGATCGCCGTGAAGACGAGCGGGACCGACGCGTCAAGCGGGTTTCCTTGTCGGAGGCCGGTCGTAAGGTGACGACCAACCACATCGAGTGCAAGCGCGGCCAGCTTCGCGAATTCGCGTCGCGTGTTCCTGAGCCAGAGCGGATTCGTTTGTTCGAGGCTCTCAAGCCCATTCTCGCGGGTGACTATCTGCGAGCACTTAACCAGGAGACTTCGCGATGACATCGCCGAACACGCCGGCACCGGCGTCCGACAAACTTGACGGGGCGGTCCTCAAGATCGCTTCCGTGGTGGTGCTCGGCGCCATCATGTCGATTCTCGACGTAACCGTGGTGAGCGTCGCGCTCACCACTTTTGCCGAGGACTTCGAAACTTCGTACGCCACCGTCGCGTGGACGATGACGGCCTACACGCTCGCCTTGGCGACGGTCATTCCGGTTACCGGTTGGGCTGCCGACCGTTTCGGCACCAAGCGCCTGTACATGACGGCCCTGGTGCTGTTCGTGCTCGGTTCGGTCGCTTGTGCGATGGCGTGGGACATCACCTCGCTCATCGGCTTCCGCGTGCTCCAGGGTCTCGGCGGCGGCATGTTGATGCCGCTCGGTATGACGATCATGACCCGGGCCGCCGGTCCGGACCGTGTCGGTCGTGTCATGGCAGTTCTCGGTATCCCGATGCTGCTCGGTCCTATCGGCGGCCCGATTCTCGGTGGTTGGCTGATCGAGGCCGCGAGCTGGCACTGGATCTTCCTGATCAACTTGCCGATCGGCATCATCGCTCTGGCTGCTGCGTTCATCATTCTGCCGTCCGACAAGGCGAAGCCTTCGGAGTCCTTCGACTTCCTCGGCATGATCCTGCTGTCGCCCGGCCTGGCGCTGTTCCTGTTCGGTGTGTCGTCCATCCCTGAGGTGGGAACCGTCGCGTCCGCTCGGGTTCTGGTGTCGGCCGGTATCGGTCTGGCACTGATCATCGCCTTCGTGTTCCACGCGCTCAACAAGGATCACCCGCTGATCGACCTGCACCTGTTCAAGAACCGTCAGTTGACCACCGCCGTCATCACGACGTCGCTGTTCATCGTCGCGTTCATGGGCGCCGGGTTGCTGTTCCCGAGCTACTTCATTCAGGTCGGCGGGCACACCACGCTCGCGGCCGGATTGTTGATGGCTCCACAGGGTCTGGGCGCTATGGTCACCATGCCGATCGCTGGTCGACTGGTCGACAAGATCGGCCCGGGCAAGATCGTCCTGACCGGTTTGCCGCTGATTCTCATCGGTTTGGGTGTGTTCACACAGGTTGCCTCGGATTCCCCGACGTGGCTGCTGATGGGCGCCTTGTTCGTCATGGGCCTCGGTATGGGTTGCACCATGATGCCGCTGATGACCGCAGCTATCGTGACGCTCTCCAACGAGCAGATCGCTCGCGGCTCCACTCTGATGAACATCGTTCAGCAGACCGCAGGTTCGATCGGTACCGCCGTGATGTCGGTGGTCTTGACCAACCAGCTTCTCGATCGTGGCCTCGATACGACGATGGTCGGTGCGGCGTCGCACATTCCGACCGAGCCGGGAAGTCCGCAGGAGTCTGCTGCCAATTCGATTCTCAGTGCGGCCTCGGATGCCTTCGGCAACACCTTCCTCGTTGCCACTGTGCTGATCGTCCTGACCCTCATCCCGGCGTTCTTCCTGCCGCGGAGCAAGACCACCAGGCCGGTGGCCGAGGGCGAGACGGCAACGCCGATCGTTATGCACTGACCGCTTTTCGGTAGATCGTTCGTCCAGGTGAGGGCGGCACACATCTTGTGTGCCGCCCTCATTTTTTTGCCGTGGAATACAGCTGGATGGTTGAATGTTTGATCAGTTACATGCAAACGCATGGATCTAGTTCGCGGAGGAGCAACCATGCAGTTCGGAATCTTCACGGTCGGTGACGTCACCACTGATCCCACGACGGGTAAGACCCCGACAGAGCACGAGCGCATCAAGGCCATGACGACCATCGCCAAGCACGCCGAGGAAGTCGGTCTCGACGTCTTCGCGACCGGCGAGCACCACAACAAGCCGTTCGTGCCGTCATCTCCGACCACGATGCTCGGATACATCGCGGCCCAGACCGAGAAGATCACGCTCTCCACGTCCACGACGCTGATTACCACCAACGACCCGGTGAAGATCGCCGAGGATTACGCGATGCTTCAACACCTCGCTGAGGGGCGTGTCGATCTGATGATGGGACGCGGAAATACCGCGCCGGTGTACCCGTGGTTCGGCAAGGACATTCGCGCCGGTATCCCGTTGGCACTCGAGAACTATCAACTTCTTCGCCGGCTCTGGGACGAGGAGGTCGTGAACTGGCAAGGGGAGTACCGCACACCGCTGCAGGGATTCACGTCCACCCCGCGCCCGCTGGACGGCGTCGCGCCGTTCGTGTGGCACGGTTCGATCCGCAGCCCCGAGATTGCGGAGATCGCGGCATATCACGGCGACGGATTCTTCGCGAACAACATCTTCTGGCCGAAAGAGCACTACATCGAGCTGATCAATCTCTACCGCCAGCGTTACGAGCATTACGGCCACGGCTCCGCGGATCAGGCGATTGTCGGTCTCGGTGGTCAGGTCTTCATGCGCAAGAACAGTCAGGACGCGGTCAAGGAATTCCGTCCGTATTTCGACAATGCTCCGGTGTACGGCCACGGGCCCTCACTCGAAGAGTTCACCGAGCAGACGCCGCTGACCGTCGGTTCCCCTGAGCAGGTCATCGAGAAGACGTTGGCGTTTGCCGATTTCTTCGGCGACTACCAGCGCCAGCTGTTCCTGATGGATCACGCCGGGCTGCCGCTCAAGACGGTGCTCGAGCAGCTCGATCTGCTCGGTGAGGAAGTTGTTCCGGTTCTGCGCCGTGAGTTCGCGGCCAGGCGGCCCGCACATGTGCCGGACAACCCGCCCACTCACGCGTCGATGAAGGCGGCTCGTGAGGCAAGCAGTGTCACTGCCTGACGAGCAACCGCCTGAGGTTCCGGTCAGTACCACCGAACTCGCCACCGACGCCTGGGAAGCCTTGTTTCGCGCCCAGGTGTCGGTGCTGCGGCGGCTCTCTGCCGATGACGTCTGGGATCAGGTGTCGATGCGCGAGTACGACGTGCTGTTCACATTGAGCCTCACACCGAGTAGTTCACTTCGCCTGCATGACCTGAATCGCGAGATCCTGTTGAGCCAGCCGTCACTCAGCCGCCTGGTAGAACGGTTGGAGGGCGAAGGTCTGGTATCGAGAAGTGTTGATCCACAGGATCGCCGCGGGACGATCGTGCAACTCACCGAAGCGGGTGCAGCGCTGCAGAAATCAGTGGGTCGCCGTCATGCGGCGAGCATTCGACGCCACGTCGGACCGGCCCTGGACGCGGATGAACTTCGAATGTTGGCCGAATTGTGCACGCGTCTGCGTCTCGCGCAGTCATGACTAGAGGCAGGATGGACGATATGAGCAACCTCGAAGCGCAGCCCGTCGAGCAGGAATGCGAAGGCCATCCGGCGGAGAGCGAGATTCAGATTCTCACCCCGCGCGACGTACCGCTCGGTGGCCCGCGGGCGATGCGAGTGCGTCGCACCCTTCCGCAACGCGAGCGTTCGCTGATCGGGGCATGGTGTTTTGCCGATCATTACGGTCCGGATGACGTCGGCTCAGGACCGGGCATGCATGTGCCGCCGCATCCGCATACCGGATTGCAAACGGTGAGTTGGCTGTTCACCGGAGAGATCGAGCACCGTGACAGCATCGGTTCCCATGCGATGGTGCGGCCGGGTGAACTGAATTTGATGACGGCCGGGAGTGGGATCGCGCACTCCGAGGTGTCGACGCCGAATACGAAGGTTCTGCACGGGATGCAGTTGTGGGTGGCGCTGCCGGATGCGGCGCGCGATACCGCACCCGCGTTCGTTCACTATCGACCGGAGCCGGTGACCACCGATGGTGCCACGCTCAGTGTGTTCCTCGGTTCGCTCGCCGGTGACACGTCTCCGGTGTCTACCTTCACCGAATTACTCGGTGCCGAGGTGATTCTCGATCCTGGGGCCGAGATCGCCCTCGATGTCGATCGTTCACATGAGCACGGCGTGATCGTCGATCAAGGATCGGTTGTTCTGCGTGGTACCACCGTCGGCTGGGCCGAGTTGGGTTATCAAGCACCGGGTTTCGGAAAACTGACTTTGCGCAATCCGGGATCCGAACCGGCTCGACTGCTACTTCTCGGCGGGAAACCGTTGGGCGAGCAGGTCATCATGTGGTGGAACTTCATGGGCCGTACACGCGAAGAGATCGTCGAGTATCGACGCAAGTGGCAGGCCGAGCTGGCCTCCGGATTCGACGGCAGCGTCCCGGACCAGCGTTTCGGCGTGGTGCCGGGATACGACGGCCCGGCGCTCCCGGCACCCGAGTTGCCGAACAGTACGTTGCGGCCCCGAGACTAGTCGTTGCTCTTGCGGCTACCGTCCGCGAGCATCGTCTTGATCAGGCCTGTTCGATGTCCTGGTGAGCCTTCGCGAGCATGATGTAGCCGGCGCCGTTGGCGGTGATACCGGCCTTTTCACCTTCGGAGAGTTCACGTTTGACCTTGGCGGGCACGCCGGCGACCAGTGATCCAGGCGGGATTTGCATCCCCTGAGACACGACCGCACCGGCTGCAATCAGTGATCCCGAACCGATGTGTGCGCCGTTGAGCACCACGGCACCCATGCCGACGAGAACGTCGTCTTCGACGGTGCACCCGTGCAGCACTGCGTTGTGGCCGACCGAGATTCGCTCGCCCAGCACTGCGGGGAACGTCGGGTCGGCGTGCACGGTGCAGTTGTCCTGAATGTTGGTGTCAGCGCCGATGGAGATCGATTCGGCGTCGCCGCGGATAACCGCGCCGTACCAGATGCTGGCTCCCGCAGCGATGGTCACAGCGCCGACAACGGTGGCGTTGGGTGCGATGAACGCACTTTCGTCGATCTGCGGGGTGTTACCGAGAACGGTGGCGATGATCGGGTTGGTCATGGTTCTCCTGTGCGTTGGAATGACGTGCTCTGACGGTACCTGGACTATTTCGGTGTGGACTTTCGATTCATGACTACCGTCCCGACACCCGCGGTCACCACCAGTCCGATGGCGACGAGTGTGAAAGCGTCGAGCGTTTGCCCGATCACGAGGACTCCGGCCAGTGCGGCCGCTGCCGGTTCGAGGGCGATGAGGACCGCGAAGACCTTCTTGGCCAAGGAGCGCAGCGCCCACATTTCCAAGCTGTACGGGATGACGGACGAGAGGATGGCGACGGCGGCGCCTGCGGCGAGCATCTTCGGATCCAGCAGTTCACTCCCGCCCGAGATAACGCCGAAGGGGAGCGTCAATACGGCTGCGACGATGCTTGCGCCTGCCAACCCGTCGGCGCTCGGGAGCGTCGCGGCCAGGTGGGAACCGGCCACGATGTAGCCGGCCCACGCAGTCGCGGCGATCAACGCGAACATCACCCCGATCGGGTCCAAACCGGATTCGCCGTGATCCCCCAACCCGAGCAGCAACACTCCGCCGAAGGCGAGCAGTACCCACGCTCCGTCGGCCCACCGACGAGACAGAACTGCGGCCAGCGTCAACGGTCCGAGGAACTCGATGGTGACGGCGGTGCCGATGGGCACCGTGTCGAGGGCGAGGTAGAAGGCGCCGTTCATCACGGCGAGGGCGATGCCCAGCGCGAAGATGCCTTTGCGCTGTCGGTTCGACCACCTGCTCCATCGCGGGCGGACGATGACTCCGAGGATGATCGCGGCGATCGTCAGCCGAAGCGTCGTGGCACCGGCCGGCCCGATCTGCGAGAACAGGGTCGTCGCGAATGCCGCTCCGAACTGGAGCGACAGTATCGAGGTGAGGACTGCGCCGACCGGCAGTAGCTGACTGCCGGCCTTCATTCTCCGGTGAACTCAGGACTTCGACGCTCGAGCATCGCGGCGACGGCTTCGTGGTGATCTCGGGTGTGGTGGGCGATCGACTGCATGGCGGCCGAGAGTTCGAGCAGGCTCTCGAGGCTCTGGTGCTGGCCTTCGCGGAGGAGTTTCTTGGTCATGCGGAGTACCTGCGGGGGATTGGCGGCTACTCGAGCTGCCAAAGCGTGCGCTGAGGAAAGCAATTCCTCGGGTTCGGTGATCTGCGAGACCAGACCCCAGTCGAGTGCCTTCGCAGCATCGATGGGTTCGCCGGTGAACGCCATCTCGGCGGCGCGGGCGTTGCCGATCGCGCGGGGGAGCAGCCAGGCTCCGCCGTCGCCGGGGATGAGTCCCACCTTGACGAAGCTCTCGGCGAAGACTGCGGCGGTCGAGGCGATGCGGAGGTCGCACATGAGGGAGAGGTCGCAGCCCGCTCCGATGGCCGGGCCGTTGACCGCGGCGATGGTCGGCACCTCACACGTGTACAGCGCGAGCGGAATGCGCTGGATGCCGTGCCGGTAGCCCTGGCGGATCTCGCCGGGAGCACCACCGAACATGCCTTCCTTGTCTCGCATGTGTTTGACGTTGCCGCCGGAGGAGAAAGCCGACCCGGCCCCCGTGAGGATGACCGCTCGCACACTCTGATCTCGGTTGACTGCGGTGACCGCGTCTTCGAGGGCCTCGATCATGTCGATCTCGGAGATCGCGTTGCGGGTGTCCGGGCGATTGAGGGTCCACGTGACCACATCGCCGGTTCGCGAGATCAGTACGGCGTCGCTCATGGGTGCTCCTGGTAGTCGATGGCAGTTGAGCTCAGTCTCTCACCACAAGATTTCTCAATAACAATCATTCGTGCTTGATTTTTATGGACCCGGGTGTGATGCTGGTCGCATGGCCGAACTTCAGACGTTCATCGATGACTTGCGGGCCGAAGGCGAGAGCCTCGACGCCCTGGTTGCGGATCTGCCCGAGGAGAAGTGGGCGACAATGACGCCGGCGGAAGGGTGGAGCGTCGCGCATCAGATCGGGCACCTGCACTGGACGGACAGTGCTGCGATCCTGGCGATCACCGACCCGGACGGGTTTGCGGAGCAGTTGAAGGCGGCGTTCGTGAATCCGGCGGGATTTGTCGACGACGGTGCTGCCGAGCAGGCGGCCCGCCCGCCGGCGGAGTTGCTCGCCGATTGGCGAGCGGGGCGCACCGCTCTCGTCGAGGCTCTCACCGCCGCCCCGTCCGGTACCAAGTTTCCTTGGTACGGCCCGCCCATGGGCGGAGTGTCCATGGCAACTGCGCGATTGATGGAGACGTGGGCGCACGGGCAGGACGTCGCCGACGCACTCGGCGTCGAACGCGCTCCGACCGCGCGCATCAAGAACATCGCTCATCTGGGTGTCCGCACGCGGAACTTTGCGTACTCGGTCAACGAGAAGACGCCGCCCGCCGACGATTTCCGGGTGGAGTTGACGGCGCCGGACGGTTCGCTCTGGACCTGGGGGCCGGAAGATGCGCCGCAGACGGTGACCGGGCCCGCATTGGACTTCTGTTTGCTGGTCACTCAGCGTGCCAATCGCGCCGATCTCGATCTGGTCGCCGTTGGCGCCGACGCGGACGAGTGGCTCGGGTTCGCGCAGGCATTTGCCGGACCCAGCGGCGAGGGACGAGCCGCACGAGAAGCGAAGGTGGGCAAATGAGTTCGGTACGGATCGGTAACTGCTCCGGGTTCTATGGCGACCGCATCTCGGCGATGCGCGAGATGCTCGAGGGCGGCGAACTCGACTACCTGACCGGCGACTACCTTGCCGAACTGACGATGTTGATCCTCGGACGGGACCGGATGAAGGACCCGTCGCTCGGCTACGCGAAGACGTTCCTGCGACAGGTGGAGGACACCCTCGGACTTGCGCTCGACAAGGGCGTGAAGATCGTCGCGAATGCCGGCGGTCTCAACCCGGCCGGACTGGCGCACGCGCTGCGCGAGGTCAACACCAGGCTGGGGTTGAACGCGAAGATCGCCCACGTCGAGGGCGACGATCTGGTCTCTCGGGCAGACGAACTCGGACTCGGCTCCCCGCTGACGGCCAACGCGTACCTCGGCGCCTGGGGCATCGTCGAAGCATTGTCAGCCGACGCCGATGTTGTGGTCACCGGACGTGTCACCGACGCTTCGGTGATCGTCGGTCCCGCCGCTCACCATTTCGGTTGGAAGCGAGATGATTTCGATCAGCTGGCCGGTGCTGTCGCGGCGGGCCACGTCATCGAGTGCGGAACCCAGGCCACCGGCGGCAACTACGCGTTCTTCACCGAGATTCCGAATCTGGGCCGTCCTGGCTTCCCGATCGCCGAGATCAACGCGGACGGATCTTCGGTCATCACCAAGCATGCCGGTACGGACGGCGAGGTGAGCGTCGGCACCGTGACGGCGCAGCTGCTGTACGAGATCACGGGTGGACGCTACGCAGGCCCGGACGTGACCACCCGCATCGACAATGCGGTGCTCACCCAGGCAGGCCCGGATCGGGTGCTGATCAGCGGCGTCACGGGAGAGGCCCCGCCGCCGCAGTACAAGGTCTCGCTGAACACGCTGGCCGGGTTCCGCAACGAGGCCACTTTCATTCTCACCGGTCTCGACATCGAGGCCAAAGCGGATCTGGCGAAGACTCAACTCGAATCCTGGCTGACGAAGAAGCCCGCCGAACTGGTCTGGACTCTCGCTCGCACGGATCACCCGGATTCCGACACCGAGGAAACCGCGAGTGCGTTGCTGCGCTGCGTGGTTCGCGATTCCGATCCCAAGGTGATCGGTCGTCCCTTCTCTGCGGTTGCGGTGGAAATGGCGCTTGCCAGTTACCCAGGCTTCTCGCTGACCGCGCCGCCGAGCAACGGACAACCGTATGGAGTGTTCACCCCCGGCTACGTCGACGCCGGATCGGTGCCGCACGTGGCCGTACTGCCGGACGGCACGCGCGTGGACATCGCTCCGTCCACGTTGACTCAGGACCTCGAACCCGTCGACGAACCGGAGCGTCCGGAGCCGTTGCCGCCACAGTCTTCGCTGTCGGTACCACTCGGCACGATCGCCGGTGCCCGTAGTGGCGACAAGGGTGGAAATGCCAACGTCGGCGTCTGGGTTCGCACGGACGATCAGTGGAAGTGGTTGGCGCACACACTGACCGTCGAGATGCTCAAGGAACTGCTACCGGAAGCAGCAGACCTGAACGTCACTCGCTACCAGCTTCCGCACCTTCGTGCCGTCAACTTCGTGATCGAGGGAATCCTCGGTCAGGGTGTCGCCTCACAGGCACGGTTCGATCCGCAGGCCAAGGGAATTGGTGAATGGCTGCGCTCGCGCCACATCGACATCCCGATTTCGCTACTCCCCGTAACTGACGAGAAAGAGGATTCACGGTGACCGTGTGGACCACACCGGAAAGGCTTGCGCTTCGCGAGACCGTACGCGGATTCGTGAACCAGGAGATTCTGCCGCATCTGACGCAGTGGGAGCGCGACGGCGAGATTCCGCGCGAATTGCACCGCAAGGCAGGCGCTCTCGGGCTCCTCGGGGCCAGTGCACCCGAATCGGCCGGCGGTGAGGGCGGCGACGCCGTCGACTCCATCGTGATCTGTGAGGAGATGCATCAGGCAGGTGCGTCGGGCGGGCTGTTCGCTTCGCTCTTCACCTGCGGCATCGCGGTGCCGCACCTGATTGCAGCGGGCGACGAGGCGCAGATCGAGAAGTGGGTCAAGCCGACCCTGCGCGGCGACAAGATCGGCTCGCTCGCCATCACCGAGCCTGGCGGAGGCAGCGACGTCGGGCATCTGACAACTACAGCCAAGCGCGACGGCGATCATTACGTCGTGAACGGCGCCAAGACGTTCATCACCTCCGGCGTTCGAGCCGACTTCGTCGTTACCGCAGTGCGCACCGGTGGCCCCGGCGCGGGTGGTGTCTCACTGCTCGTGATCGAGAAGGGCACACCGGGATTCACCGTCTCACGCAAACTCGAGAAGATGGGCTGGCGTGCATCCGATACCGCGGAACTGTCCTTTGTCGATGCCCGGGTTCCGGTGGAGAATCTGGTCGGCGCAGAGAACAGCGGCTTCGCGCAGATCGCCCAGGCATTTGTTTCCGAACGTGTCGCGCTCGCCGCGCAGGCGTATGCCAGTGCAGAACGTTGCCTGGAGCTGACCCTCGAATGGTGCCGCGCCCGCGAAACTTTCGGTCGGCCCCTCATCAGTCGGCAGGCCGTGCAGAACACCGTCACCGAGATGGCCCGCAAGATCGACGTCGCCAAGGTGTACACCCACTCGGTGATCGAGCGGTACATGGCCGGTGACGGCGACCTGATCGCCGAGGTGTGCTTCGCGAAGAACACGGCAGTCGAGACGGGCGAATGGGTTGCGAACCAAGCCGTTCAGCTGTTCGGCGGCCTCGGATACATGCAGGAAAGTGAAGTGGAGAGGCAGTACCGGGACATGCGAATTCTGGGAATCGGTGGCGGAACCACCGAAATCCTCACCGGCCTCGCGGCCAAGCGATTGGGGTATCAGTCATGAGTGTCATCCGGTCAACGCTGGACACCAATTCCGAGGTGTATCAGACCGCAACATCGACCATGAACACCAAGCTCGCCGAGATCGAGGTCGAGCACGCCAAGGCGCTTGCCGGTGGCGGCGAGAAGTACACCGAGCGGCACCACAAGCGGGGAAAGCTTCTGGCGCGCGAGCGGATCGAACTCCTGCTCGATCAGGATTCGCCGTTCCTCGAGCTGTGTCCCCTCGCTGCGTGGGGGAGTGACTTCCCGGTCGGCGCCAGCACCGTGGTCGGTATCGGTGTGGTCGAAGGTGTCGAATGCCTGATCGTCGCCAACGATCCCACCGTGCGCGGCGGCACCAGCAATCCGTGGACGCTGCGTAAGGGATTCCGGGCCAACGACATCGCCATGCAAAATCGCCTCCCGGTGATCTCGCTGGTCGAGTCCGGCGGTGCAGACCTGCCGACGCAGAAGGAGGTGTTCATCCCGGGCGGGCGTATGTTCCGTGACCTCACACAGCTTTCCGCAGCCGGTATCCCCACCATTGCACTGGTCTTCGGTAACTCGACTGCCGGCGGCGCGTACATCCCGGGCATGTCCGACCACGTCGTGATGATCAAGGAACGCTCCAAGGTGTTCCTCGCAGGTCCGCCGCTGGTCAAGATGGCCACCGGTGAGGAATCAGATGACGAGGCACTCGGCGGCGCCGAAATGCACGCTCGCAAGTCCGGGTTGGCTGACTACTTCGCAGCCGACGAGCAGGACGCGATCCGCATCGGTCGCTCGATCGTCAAGCGACTCAACTGGACCAAGAAGGGGCCGGCGCCTCGCGCGGAGATCATCGAACCGCTCGAGGATCCGGAAGAGTTGCTCGGCATCGTTCCGGCCGATCTGAAGATTCCGTTCGATCCGCGTGAGGTCATCGCCCGTATCGTCGACGGTTCCGACTTCGACGAGTTCAAGCCGCTCTACGGTTCCTCCCTCGTGACCGGCTGGGCCGAACTCAACGGTTACCCGATCGGCATCCTGGCCAACGCACGTGGAGTGCTCTTCAGTGAGGAGTCCCAGAAGGCAACGCAGTTCATCCAGCTTGCCAACCGCTCCAACACGCCGTTGCTGTTCCTGCACAACACCACCGGCTACATGGTGGGTAAGGAGTACGAGGAGGGCGGCATGATCAAGCACGGATCGATGATGATCAATGCGGTTGCCAACTCCAAGGTTCCGCACATCTCGATCTTGCTCGGAGCGTCGTACGGCGCCGGTCACTACGGCATGTGCGGACGGGCGTTCGATCCGAGATTCCTCTTTGCCTGGCCCAGTTCCAAGTCCGCCGTCATGGGCGGTGCGCAGCTTGCCGGCGTCATCTCCATCGTGGGACGCGCTGCTGCCGAGGCCCGCGGCCAGGTTTTCGACGAGCAGGCTGATGCCGGCATGCGCGCGATGATCGAGAACCAGATCGAGGCCGAGTCACTTCCGATGTTCCTGTCCGGGCGTCTGTACGACGACGGCGTCATCGATCCCCGAGACACCCGCACCGTGGTGGGAATGTGCCTGTCGGCCATTGCCACCGCCCCGATCGAAGGCACCGAGAACTTCGGCGTCTTCCGTATGTGAGGCACGCCGTGACAATCACTTCAGTACTGGTCGCCAATCGTGGCGAAATCGCCCGCCGTGTCTTTGCAACCTGCCGCAAGAACGGAATCGGGACGGTCGCGGTCTTTTCCGACGCGGATGCCGACAGTCCTCACGTCGCCGAAGCCGACGCCTCGGTTCGCCTGCCGGGTAACACGCCTGCCGAGACATACCTGCGGGGCGAGCTCATCATCGCCGCCGCCAAGGCTTCGGGCGCCGACGCGATTCACCCCGGCTACGGATTCCTCTCCGAGAACGCGGAGTTCGCGCGCAGCGTCATCGATGCCGGACTGACGTGGATCGGTCCGCCCGTCGAATCCATCGAGCTCATGGGATCGAAGGTCGAGTCCAAGAAGATCATGGACGCGGCCGGAGTTCCGGTGCTGTCCGAACTCGATCCCGCTGCGGTGACCGACGCTCATTTGCCAGTGCTGATCAAGGCGTCGGCGGGCGGCGGCGGACGCGGAATGCGTGTCGTTCGTGAATTGTCAGCGCTGGACGGCGAACTGGAAGCGGCGCGGCGTGAGGCGCAGTCCGCCTTCGGTGACCCGACTGTCTTCTGTGAGCGCTACCTCGAGACCGGTCGTCACATCGAGGTCCAGGTGATGGCCGACGGCCACGGTGGGGTGTGGGCGGTGGGGGAGCGCGAGTGCTCGATCCAGCGTCGGCATCAGAAGGTGGTCGAAGAGGCGCCGTCGCCGCTCGTGCAACGCATCCCTGCCATGCGCGAGAAGCTGTTCGACGCCTCGCGGCTCGCAGCCAACGCCATCGGTTACGAAGGCGCAGGAACTGTTGAATTCCTGGCTGACGAAAAAGGAGACTTCTTCTTCCTGGAAATGAACACCCGTTTGCAGGTAGAGCATCCGGTCACCGAGTGCACCACCGGACTCGATCTGGTGGAACTGCAATTGCAGGTCGCTTCAGGTGAAGCACTTCCGGACGAACAGCCGGAGATCCGGGGGCATTCGATCGAGGTGCGACTGTACGCCGAGGACCCCGCCAAGAACTGGCAGCCTCAGAGTGGAACCGTTCACCACATCGAGTTGCCCGGTGACCCGCAAGAATTCAGTGTTCTGCGTGAGCAGGGCGTTCGCCTCGACTCCGGCGTCGTCGACGGCAGTGTTGTCGGCGTCCACTACGACCCGATGTTGGCCAAGGTCATCTCGTACGCGCCGACGCGGACCGCAGCTGCGCGGCTGCTCGCGTCGACGCTGGCGCGCACCAGGATTCACGGTCTGCGGACCAACCGCGACCTGCTCGTCAATGTCCTGGCTCACCCTGCCTTCATGGCCGGGGACACCGATACGGCGTTCTTCGAAACCCATGATCTGGAGAAGTTGTCAACGCCTCTGGCCGACACCGACGCCGAAAGGCTTTCGGCGCTGGCGGCGGCACTTGCCGATGCCGCGCACAACCGGGCGTCGGCGCGCGTCATCGGCCGCTTGCCCAGCGGGTGGCGCAACCTCCCGTCGCAGCCGCAGAGCAAGAGCTATTCCACTGCGTCGGGCGACTACGACGTCCGCTACTCCCTGAGCCGAAGCGGCGTGTTGAACGCAGAAGGCTTCGACGACGTGAGCCTGGTATCGGCAACTGCTGCACGGGTCGTGCTCGAGCAGAGCGGAGTACGGCGTTCGTTCGACGTGGCGGCATACGGGAGTGAGATTTTTGTCGACTCCTCGCTGGGGCCCGTCGCGTTGACGGCAGCACCGCGCTTCGTGGATCCGTCGGCGGAAGTCGCCGCCGGTTCGTTGCTCGCTCCGATGCCGGGATCGGTTATCCGCCTCGGCGCCGCACTCGGTGACGCCGTCACTGCCGGCCAGCCGATTCTGTGGCTAGAGGCCATGAAGATGGAACACACCGTCACCGCGCCGACTGCCGGTGTCCTGGTAGAACTTCCGGTCGCCGTCGGCCAGCAGGTCGAGGTCGGATCGGTACTCGCACGTGTGGAAGAACCCGCTACAGAAGAGGAAGCATGATGAGTTTCATCGAAACCGAAGAGCAGAAGGAACTGCGGGCATCCGTTTCCAAACTGGGTGAGCGCTTCAACTACGTCGACTACGTGCTGCCCAAGGCGCGCAAGGGTGAGCCGCTCACCGAATTGTGGAACGAGGCGGGCAAACTCGGATTCCTGGGCGTCAACCTGCCGGAGGAATACGGCGGCGGCGGTGCCGGTATCTACGAACTCGCGCTGGTGCAGGAGGAATTGGCGGCACAGGGCGCCGGTCTGCTCCTGGTTGTCGTATCCCCGGCCATCTGCGGCACCATCATCGGCAAGTACGGCACGGCGGAGCAGAAGCAGCAGTGGCTACCCAGCCTCGCCGACGGCTCCAAGATCATGGCGTTCGGAATCACCGAGGCCGACGCCGGTTCCAACTCTCATCAGATCACCACGACGGCACGCAGGGATGGCGACGACTGGATCCTGAGCGGCAACAAGATCTACATCTCGGGTGTCGATCAGGCTGACGCGGTCCTCATCGTCGCGCGCACCGAGGACTCCAAGACCGGCAAGCTCAAGCCCGCTCTGTTCATCGTCCCCACGGATTCTCCCGGATTCGTGAAGACGCAGATGGAGATGGACATCATCGAGCCGGACCACCAGTTCATCTTGTTCCTCGACGACGTCCGTTTGCCGGCCGACGCTCTGGTCGGTGAAGCCGATGCCGCCCTGATGCAGTTGTTCGCCGGCCTCAACCCCGAGCGCATCCTGGGTGCGTCGATGGCCATCGGCATGGGCCGTTACGCCCTGAACGCTGCGGTGAAGTTCGCCAACGAGCGCACGGTGTGGAAGACGCCGATCGGTGCGCACCAAGGTATTTCGCATCCCCTCGCGCAGGTAAAGATCGAACTCGAGCTCGCCAAGCTGATGATGCAGAAGGCCGCGGTGCTCTACGACAGCGGCGACGATTTCGGTGCTGCCGAAGCCGCGAACATGGCAAAGTACGCCGCCGCCGAAGCCAGCATCAAGGCGCTCGATCAGGCGATCCAGACGCACGGCGGCGCAGGCCTGACGAAGGAATACGGGTTGGCCGCCATGCTCGGCGCGGCCCGTATCGCCCGCGTCGCGCCGGTGAGCCGCGAGATGATCCTCAACTTCGTCTCGCAGCACTCTCTCGGTCTGCCGCGGTCGTACTAAACGGTCCTACTGAAGAGGAGACTCATGACGGATCAGGACAAGCCATACGTACGGTACGAAGTGTCGGGCGGTGCTGCCACGATCACTCTCGACTCACCCCACAACCGCAACGCGATTTCGACGCGGTTGGTCACGGAATTACAGGCGGGGTTGACGTCGGCGGCCGCCGATCCGGCAGTTCGAGCGGTGGTGCTCACCCACACCGGTGGAACATTCTGTGCGGGAGCCGATCTCAGCGAGGCTTCCGGATCGTCCGCGTCACCGGAAGAGGCCGTCAAAGAACGAGGGCGGGGAATGCTGACGCTCTTGCGCAGCATTCTCGAGCTTCCCAAGCCGGTGATCGGGCGCATCGACGGTCACGTCCGAGCCGGGGGTATGGGTCTTGTCGGGGCGTGCGACATCGTCGTCGCCGGACCGGCGAGCACCTTCGCGGTGACGGAATCACGGTTGGGTTTGGCAGCGTCCATCATTTCGCTCACGGTCCTACCGAGGCTCGACCAGCGATCTGCGAGCCGATACCTGCTCACCGGAGAGAAGTTCGGCCAGCACGAGGCCGAATCCATCGGACTCGTCACCGCCGCGTCGCAGGACACGGGGGAGTCGATCAACGAACTGCTCGGCACCTTGCGCCAATGTTCACCGCAGGGACTTGCCGAATCGAAGTGGATCACGACGCGTTCGGTCCTGGCCGGATTCGACCGTGACGGCGAGGAGATGATCGCGCAGTCTGCCCGGCTGTTTTCCTCTGACGAGGCTCGTGAGGGCATGATGTCTTTCTTGCAGAAGCGTCCAGCAGCCTGGGCGCAGTAGAACTGCGCACTGGAACACAGCGGTAGAAAGGATGGCGGCGCGATGACTCGAGAACCCAAGCAGGACCGAAGTCGAGTCACGCGCTCCCACCTGCTCGAAGTGACTGTGGAGTGTCTCGCCGAACTCGGATGGAGCGCAACGACGATGAGCGTCGTCGCCCAGCGTGCCGGGGTGTCCCGCGGTGCGATGCAGCATCACTTCCCGACCCGCGAGGACCTCATCACCGCGGCGCTCGAGGTGATGTTCGACGCCAGGATGGATCAGGCACGAAAGGAATCGACCGACCTTCCGGTGGGTGCCGGACGAACCGAGGCGGTCATTTCGCGGTTGGTCGAGTACTACACCGGGACTCTGTTCAAAGCAGCACTGCAGGTGTGGACGGCCGCTGCCTCCGACCCCGACCTGCGGGCCCGCGTGTTGCCCCTCGAGGAACGGTTCGGGCGCATCGCGCACCGCATGGCCGTCGAGAGTCTGGGTGTCGACGACTCCGATCCGGTGACGCACCGTTTGGTACAGGCAACCCTGGACCTGGCCCGCGGGCTGGGGCTGGCAGACGTCTTGACCGACGACTCGCGTCGACGCACCGAGGTGGTCAAACAATGGGCGGCGCAATTGGATTCCACGCTGGTTCGGGTACCGGTCCCAACTCCCTGAATCGGTAGCGGCGTGGCGGTGACCGAAGAGCGAGGTGCGCACGTGGCGTGTGTCGGGGGCCACCGAGAAGTACAGTCGGCTCCATGGCCGCACGCACCCTCACTTCGATCGGGACTTCGGTATTGGTCTCGGCTGCCGTGCTTTCGGCGGTGGTCGGCTGCAGCTCCGACGACGGGTCCGCCGATCGGCCGGGGGACGACGCCAGTTCGCCGGCGCTCGCACCCACCGATCCCGGTCCGATGTTCGCCGAATGCGGCTCGGTGACCGACGAAGAAGTTGTCAATGCCTTCAACCTCGGCGCTTTTGCGACGACGACGCGCAACGGCGTCGGTTGCCAGTGGGAGGTCGCTGGTTCGAGCGGTCCGAGCGTCAGTTTCTCCTGGTACCGCGGTAGCCCGATCGGCCGCGAACGGGCCGGGTCCGACCTGCTCGGACGTCCCGCCGCCGACATCACGATCGGCGGTCATCAAGGCTTCATCGCGTCCACGGCAGGTTCGCTGTGCGAGTTGGGTATCGCGTTCGGCGGAGACTTCGTGCACTGGTCGATCACCTACGGTTTGCTGCCACCGACCGCGGATCCATGCACGGTGGCGCGGGATCTGATGGAAAAAACAGTTTCGAGGGCACAGTGAAGTTCGAGGGCGCCGTGAAGCGCGTACGGATCGGGCTCGCCCTGGCTGGATCGCTGGTTCTGCTGACAGGCTGCGGCTCGGTGGTCATCGGGACTCCCCGTGCGGAGGGCAGCTACGGCGGTAGTGACAGCCAGGAATTCGCCAACGTCCTCCAAGAATGCGAGGCCGTCACCGACGAGCAGATCGCGGGTGCCGTGGGTGCCGACGCCGTCGGGCGTGGGTTCTTCGGCGCTATCTGCCGTTGGGACGGCATCGGGGCCGCGGGTCCGATCAAGATCACCTTCAACTGGTTCGAGACGGGCACCCTCGATCACGAGCGCGCTGCATTCGAACATCTGGGATACGTGGTGGCGAAAATCGACATCAACGGCAGTGGCGGTTACGAGGTTCGCCAGCCGGCCGATCCGCAGAGTTGCGGCGTGAGCGCGAGCGCACCGGCCGGGGGAGTGTTCGGTTGGTGGGTCACCGAGCCGCAGGGCGGCGCGGATCCGTGCGAGGCTGCGGCAAAGCTCGGCGCGTTGACGTTGAACCGCAGCATCTGATCGTGACCGGTCCGGCTGCGTGGTCTGAGTTTGCAGCCAGAGTGTCTGGTCAGAGCGTGAGGTCACTATCACCGTGGCCTCGCTTTGACCTCGTGGCGCGCCGACAGGTATCGTTATGGGTCGTGTCCGGCATGCCCGGGCCGATCTGTGTGCCTAGCTAGGTATTGCCGTGCGCGCGTTCGAGCAGAAACTGCTGATGAACGAGCATCCGGCTGCCTGTGTGGGGGTATGCGACACGCCCGACCTCGGGGGCAGTGCGAGGCATGAAAGTGCTGAGTACAGACTCTGAGGTGGGTGAGGAGCAGCAGCTCTCTTGCTCCAACTGCTAGATCCCTAATTTCAGAACAGCCACGTTTTCGAACGGCCCGAGTTCGCTCGAGCAGTCTGTTCGTCACAAGAAAGCCGGTAAATGCCAACCATCAACCAGCTGGTCCGCAAGGGTCGCCGCGACAAGACCGCCAAGGTCAAGACGGCAGCCCTCAAGGGCAGCCCGCAGCGTCGTGGCGTGTGCACTCGCGTGTACACCACCACCCCCAAGAAGCCGAACTCCGCGCTCCGTAAGGTCGCACGTGTTCGCCTCACGACTTCGGTCGAGGTCACCGCGTACATCCCCGGTGAAGGTCACAACCTTCAGGAGCACTCCATGGTGCTCGTCCGTGGCGGTCGTGTGAAGGACCTCCCGGGTGTCCGTTACAAGATCATCCGCGGCTCCCTGGACACCCAGGGTGTCAAGGGTCGCAAGCAGGCACGCAGCCGCTACGGCGCCAAGAAGGAGAAGAGCTAATGCCACGTAAGGGCCCCGCTCCGAAGCGCCCGCTCATCAACGACCCGGTTTACGGTTCCCCGTTGGTGACGCAGCTCGTCAACAAGATCCTGCTGGACGGTAAGAAGTCCACCGCAGAGCGAATCGTGTACCAGGCTCTCGAGCAGGCACGCGAGAAGACCGGCACCGATCCGGTCGTCACTCTCAAGCGCGCCCTGGACAACGTCAAGCCTGCACTCGAGGTTCGTAGCCGCCGCGTCGGTGGCGCTACCTACCAGGTGCCGGTCGAGGTTCGTCCCGGTCGTTCCACCACGCTGGCACTGCGCTGGCTGGTCACCTTCTCGCGTGCACGTCGTGAGAAGACCATGGTCGAGCGTCTCGCCAACGAGCTCCTCGATGCCAGCAATGGCCTCGGTGCAGCTGTGAAGCGTCGCGAAGACACTCACAAGATGGCCGAAGCCAACAAGGCATTCGCCCACTACCGCTGGTGATGTAAAGCGTCGGAGCAACTGCCATCGGGTGGGGCTCCGACGCTTGTCGCCGTTGGCGACCTGATCATCTCGCCGGTTTCCGGACGCAGGTGGCCAGGTTCGCCTCGGCAGAGACATAATTGAAAGACCATGGCCTTGACGGTGGAACACACCGGATACGGCCGACACCCGAAAACCAAGCAACGAGCGGGGAAGAAACCTGTGGCACAGGAAGTGCTGACTGACCTGAACAAGGTCCGCAACATCGGCATCATGGCGCACATCGATGCCGGCAAGACCACCACCACCGAGCGCATCCTGTTCTACACCGGTGTCAATTACAAGATCGGTGAGACGCACGACGGTGCGTCGACGACGGACTGGATGGAGCAGGAGAAGGAACGCGGCATCACGATCACGTCTGCCGCCGTGACTTGCTTCTGGAACAACAACCAGATCAACATCATCGACACCCCCGGCCACGTCGACTTCACAGTCGAGGTGGAGCGGTCGCTGCGCGTGCTCGACGGCGCAGTTGCTGTCTTCGACGGTAAGGAAGGTGTCGAGCCGCAGTCCGAGCAGGTTTGGCGTCAGGCTGCCAAGTACGACGTTCCGCGCATCTGCTTCGTCAACAAGATGGACAAGATGGGCGCGGACTTCTACTTCACAGTCCAGACCATCATCGACCGTCTCGGCGCGAAGCCGCTCGTTCTCCAGCTGCCCATCGGCGCTGAGGACGACTTCGACGGCGTCGTCGACCTGGTCGAGATGCGTGCCATCACCTGGCGCGGCGTAGTTCCGACCGGTGCACTGCCGACCATCGAAGAGATCCCCGCGGACCTCGTCGAGAAGGCTGCAGAGTACCGCGAGAAGCTGCTCGAAACCGTTGCCGAGTCCGACGAAGCTCTCATGGAGAAGTACTTCGGCGGCGAAGAGCTCACGGTCGAGGAAATCAAGGGCGCCATCCGCAAGATGACGGTCGCTTCCGAGCTGTACCCGGTCATCTGTGGCTCCGCGTTCAAGAACAAGGGCGTTCAGCCCATGCTCGACGCAGTCATCGATTACCTGCCGAACCCGCTGGACATCGGCGAGGTCGTCGGCCACAAGCTCGGTGACGAAGAAGTAGAGATCACTCGCAAGCCGAGCAAGGAAGAGCCGTTCTCGGCTCTCGCCTTCAAGATCGCTGCTCACCCGTTCTTCGGCAAGCTGACCTTCGTCCGCGTGTACTCGGGTCGTATCGATCCGGGCGCTCAGGTGCTCAACGCAACCAAGGGCAAGAAGGAGCGCATCGGAAAGCTCTTCCAGATGCACGCCAACAAGGAGAACCCGGTAGACGAGGCCGTAGCCGGCCACATCTACGCAATGATCGGCCTCAAGGACACCACCACCGGTGACACCTTGTGCGATCAGGCGAGCCCCATCGTCCTCGAGTCGATGTCGTTCCCCGCGCCGGTCATCCAGGTCTCCATCGAGCCCAAGACCAAGTCCGACCAGGAAAAGCTGGGCGTCGCGATCCAGAAGCTGGCCGAAGAGGATCCGACCTTCTCGGTCGAACTCGACGAAGAGACCGGTCAGACCGTCATCGGCGGTATGGGCGAGCTCCACCTCGACATCCTCGTCGACCGCATGCGTCGCGAGTTCAAGGTCGAGGCGAACGTCGGTAAGCCGCAGGTTGCGTACCGCGAGACCATCACCAAGAAGGTCGAGAAGCACGACTACACCCACAAGAAGCAGACGGGTGGCTCGGGCCAGTTCGCAAAGGTCATCATCGCTCTGGAGCCTTTCGTGGGCGAAGACGGTGCTACCTACGAGTTCGAGAACAAGGTCTCCGGCGGACGTATCCCGCGCGAGTACATCCCCTCCGTGGATGCCGGCGCGCAGGACGCGATGCAGTACGGTGTTCTCGCCGGCTACCCGCTCGTGAACCTGAAGCTGTCGCTGCTCGATGGTGCTTACCACGACGTCGACTCCTCGGAAATGGCGTTCAAGGTTGCCGGTTCGCAGGCACTGAAGGAAGCCGCCCGCAAGGCCGGCCCCGTCATTCTCGAGCCGCTCATGGCTGTCGAGGTCACAACGCCCGAGGAGTACATGGGCGACGTGATCGGCGACCTCAACTCCCGCCGTGGCCAGATCCAGGCCATGGAGGAACGCAGTGGTGCCCGTGTCGTGAAGGCGCTGGTTCCGCTCTCGGAGATGTTCGGTTACATCGGTGACCTGCGGTCGAAGACCCAGGGCCGTGCGAACTTCTCCATGGTGTTCGATTCCTACGCAGAGGTTCCCGCGAACGTCTCGAAGGAAATCATCGCCAAGGCGACGGGCGAGTAAGCACAGCGAGCTCCCCAGCCCGCGCCGGCAAGTGACCTCGGTTGCTTCCGGCACGAAGCACGACCAAGTAACAACCAACCGCACTGCTGCATACGGCAAGCAACAACAGTCCAGGAGGACACAAAGTGGCGAAGGCGAAGTTCGAGCGGACGAAGCCGCACGTGAACATCGGCACCATTGGTCACGTCGACCACGGCAAGACCACGACGACGGCGGCCATCACCAAGGTTCTCGCGGATGCATTCCCCGACCTGAACGAGGCTTCGGCCTTCGATCAGATCGACAAGGCTCCCGAGGAAAAGGCTCGTGGCATCACGATCAACATCTCGCATGTTGAGTACCAGACGGAAAAGCGCCACTACGCGCACGTCGATGCACCGGGTCACGCCGACTACATCAAGAACATGATCACCGGCGCAGCTCAGATGGACGGCGCTATCCTCGTCGTCGCAGCTACCGACGGCCCGATGCCCCAGACGCGCGAGCATGTCCTGCTCGCTCGCCAGGTTGGCGTTCCTTACATCCTCGTCGCCCTGAACAAGGCCGACATGGTTGACGATGACGAGATCCTCGAGCTCGTCGAGATGGAGGTCCGCGAACTGCTGGCCGCTCAGGAATTCGACGAGGAAGCCCCCGTCATTCCGATCTCGGCACTCAAGGCACTCGAGGGTGACCCGAAGTGGACGCAGTCCATCCTCGACCTGATGGCTGCAGTCGACGAGTCCATCCCGGACCCGGTCCGCGAGACGGACAAGCCCTTCCTCATGCCCGTCGAGGATGTCTTCACGATCACCGGCCGTGGCACGGTTGTCACCGGTCGTATCGAGCGTGGCTCGGTCAACGTGAACGAGGAGGTGGAGATCGTCGGCATCAAGGAGACCTCCACCAAGACCACCGTCACGGGTATCGAGATGTTCCGCAAGCTGCTCGACTCGGGCCAGGCCGGCGACAACGTCGGACTGCTCGTTCGTGGCATCAAGCGCGAAGATGTCGAGCGTGGACAGGTTGTCGTCAAGCCGGGCACCACGACTCCCCACACGGAGTTCGAGGGCCAGGCATACATCCTGTCGAAGGACGAGGGCGGCCGCCACACCCCGTTCTTCAACAACTACCGCCCGCAGTTCTACTTCCGTACCACGGACGTTACGGGCGTCGTGACGCTGCCTGAGGGCACCGAGATGGTCATGCCCGGTGACAACACCGAGATGTCCGTCAAGCTCATCCAGCCTGTCGCCATGGACGAGGGCCTGCGCTTCGCAATTCGCGAAGGCGGCCGTACGGTCGGCGCCGGCAAGGTTGCCAAGATCATCAAGTGAGACTCTTGTCTCGCTAGCTGATTCACAGCACTAGGAAAGGCGCTCATTCCCTTCGGGGAGTGAGCGCCTTTTCTGTGTCTGTGGTCAGGTGGTCTGCGATCGGTTGTTCGGGGTGCTTCTACTTGGAGGCTTCTACCCGGTCGAGATGCAACAGAACCTGTACCGCGACAGGTGAGCCGTCGAGGCTTCGCCTGGTTGCACGGGCGATGTGTTCGGCCGAAGTGGTGAAGCCGGCGACATCGATCGCCGGGTCTGCGGTGACGACAATCGACAGCGTTGGCAGTCCGCGATCGATCGTCGCTTTGCTTCTGGTGCTGCGCACGCCGCTCAGTTGGGCGAGTTCTGCCGCTACGCCGTCGGCGACCGGTCCCAGATCCACACTGACGTCGGTACCGGACTCGTTGTGCCGCAATGTGACTGCGCTCGTTCGGCGTCGACGAAGGTTCAGGTACAACAGCCCGAAACCGGCGAAGACGCAGAGGATGAAGGTGCCCGACAGCACCCAGTGCCACCAAGGCTCCTCCGGAAGACCGAAGAGGACCTCACGATCGAGTCGTGACACCCAGGTCCTGATCAGTGAGGCACCCGCGTCCCACGCGATGGCGTATGCGCCCGCCGCGAGGAGTGCGATTCCGACGATGAGGACGATGGTCCGATCGACCGCGGAGATCCAGCGGTTCACGAGGCGTCCTTTCGTCGTACTGGCGTTTCTCTCACGACTACCGAAAGCTGCAGTGGCTGCTGGAGTATCGCGAGATGAGGCCGAACTGCCGCGTCGACGGCCGCGGCAAGTTCGGTTCGATCGCCGCCGGTGGATTCGATGTGGACCTTGATGTGTTTGCGGTCGACGCTGGTGTGGGCCGAGTCGACGCCGGGAACGACCGCTGCGTGGCTACTGCACAGACGTGCAATGTCCGTCGGCCGCATCCATACCGTCGATGCGCTCGGGTTACCCAACGGCACATGGGTTTTCGCCCGGCGTTTGAGGGCGGACATGATCAGGACAACGCCCGCGACGACGGCAGCGATGGCCACCGGAAGCAGCCACGGTTGCCAGTGCAGACGCGACGTCCACTCCACGGAGTTTCGGATCCAGGGCGCCGAATCGAAGGTTCCGCGGTTAATGAACCATTCGCGCGAGACCACGAAAGCGAGTGCGAGTAGACCGCACGCGATGACGACGGCTGACACCGCGGCGGCGGGGTTCGCGGAGGGAACTCGAGGTGGAATCGGATCCGAGAGTGCCTCCTGTGCGGGGCCTTCCGCGATTTCGACGCCGGAAACACAGGAGTCGTCAGAACCCTCGGTTGCCGCGATCATGACGTTCATGTCGTGGAGGGGCAGGCCGGTCAGCGACTCGACGCTGCGTCCGACTTCTGCCCGCACGCGACCGGTCAGTTCGGTGACCGAACATGGCCAGGACACAGCGAGGAACAGATTGATGGCCACGGCGTCGCTGCCCATCGAGATGTCGGCTCGCGGAAGGTCGCGCCCGGTCAGGCGGGTCAAGCCACCGGACTGGCGGACCACCCCCGGGACGTTCACCGCTGCGGCAGTGGCTATCTTGGCCATCGCCCGGTCCTTGATGACCAGTGAACCTCGTAGGCCGGGATCGTCTGCCGCGTTCGGAGTGGTCGGCTCAGCCACGGCCACGGCTTCGGAGGATCGCGCCGAGATCGAGATGTCCGTCGCGGTGTGCTCCGATCGCCATACCGGCGGCGCCGAGCAGGACGGCGAAGACGAATCCGCTGAATCCGCCCATGATTCCGGCGAGCGCGAGGAGCAGACCGACCAGCAGTCCGACGGTAGTGCTGTTCATGTCAGTTCCCTTCTCGAATGTTCGGTGCGATCTCGGTGACAGTGGAGAGCTCGGTGACTGCATCTTCAGAATTTTCGGGTGGATATCCCGCTGTCGACAAGTCTCCGACGGTCACGTTCACCGGTACGTCGACCAACCGTGCCACCACCGCTCGGACGCGTTCGGCGACGCCGCGAACGTCGGCCGGATAGTGAACGGAAATGTGTACCGCACAAGAGTTTTCGTCGACGGCGACGCCGGTGACTCGGCGTCCGGGGAGGTAGGTTCCCACCTCACCGAATTGCCCGCCGTGCAGATCTGCCACTTCCGGGATCGCAAGAACTGCGTCGGCGACGACCTCGGCCGCGTCGATCTCGCGGCCGGCGTCGGCGGTACTCACTGAACCCTCGGCTTGGCTTCCGGATCGGTACTGCCGCCGCTCTCTGCATCCTCGAAGAGCATGACGTCGAAGACGGTGATGTTGACCTCGGTGACCTCGAGACCCGTCATGCTTTCGACTGCGGCAATGACGTTTCGGCGGATACCCACCGCCAATTCGTGGAGTGCGACGCCGTATTCGGCGACGATGCCGATGTCGATGGCGGCTTGTTTCTCGCCCACTTCCACCGCCACGCCCTGGGCATGGTTGACGCGGGCGCCCGGAATGCGGTCGCGAAGTGCCCCCACCGCGCGCGCGGTGCCCCCACCGACGTCGTACACGCCGTTGATCTCGCGGGTCGCGATACCGGCGATCTTGGCGACCACGGCGTCGGCGATGATCGTCTTGCCCTGGGTGCTGACTAGTTCCGCGCCACCGTCGGCGCCGAATCGGACGCTGTTCTTTTCACTGGAATCGCTGGTCATGGGGGCTCCCTGCTCATGTGTCAGTGCGTGCGTCTGAAGTACCTCCAACTGTAGTGACTGGTAGGTGGCCATGCGGGATGCACCACACCTACTCCGGCATTTGGTATGGCAGAGTCGGGGGCAAATAGTGACGGCGTTCATAGTGAGCGCTGCTAGTGACGTGGGTCGGACAGGGTGGTACGTGGTGGCACGGATAGTGATCGTGGGTGCGGGGTTGTCGGGGCTGCGGACCGTGGAGGAACTGCGACGAGCAGGCTTCGAGGGTGAATTGACGCTCGCCGGTGGGGAAACACATCTGCCCTACGACCGGCCGCCGCTGTCGAAGGAAGTGATCCGCGGCGACAAGGACGAGACGACGCTGCGTCCGGCAGAGTTCTACGTCGAGAACAAGGTCGATCTCAAGCTCGGTTCGCCCGCGACCTCGGTGGACACTGCCGCAAAGTCGGTGGCGTTCGCGGACGGATCCACCCTCGACTACGACGAGTTGGTCATCGCGACCGGACTGACTCCGCGTCGCATTGCCGGCCTTCCGGAGCTGTCCGGAGTGCACGTTCTGCGCTCCATCGAGGAGGCGCTGGCCCTTCGCGCCGAGCTGGCTCCCGGCAAGCGTGCGCTGATCGTCGGGGCCGGCTTCATCGGCTGCGAACTGGCCGCCAGCATGAAGTCTCACGGCGTCGACGTCGTGTTGCTCGAGCCTCAGCCGACACCGCTGGCGTCGGTGCTCGGCCCCACCGTTGGCGCCCTCGTCGAACGTCTGCATCGGAACGAGGGCGTCGATGTCCGCGTCGGCACCGGCTTGACCTCGTTGTCCGGCGACGGAGCGGTTGCCACTGCGACCTTGAGCGACGGTTCGGAGATCCCGGTCGACGTGGTGGCGATCGGAGTCGGTTCGGTGCCGGTCACGGGATGGCTCGACGGTTCGGGAATCGAACTCGACAACGGAGTGCTCTGCGACGGCGTCGGCCGCACCAGTACCGAACACGTCTGGGCCGTCGGCGACGTCGCGTCCTGGCAGATCGGTGATCGACGTAAGCGCGTCGAACACTGGACCAATGCGGGCGACCAGGCCAAGATCCTGGCGGGAGCGCTCACCGGAACGGGTGATCCCGATGCTCCGGCGCAGGTTCCCTACTTCTGGAGCGATCAGTACGACGTCAAGATCCAGGCGTTGGGGACCGTCGCACCCACGGACACCGTTCACATCGTCAAGGACGACGGCCGAAAGTTCGTCGCCTACTACGAGCGCGACGGTGTGCTGGCAGCTGTCGTCGGCGGAGGTAGCGCGGGAGCGGTGATGAAGATGCGCGCCAAGATCGCGGCCGGCACGCCCATCTCTGACGTGTTGGAGTCCACACCGGCCTGAACGGATGAGGCAGGACCGGTTCCGAGGCGATAGATTTGTGCGGTGATCGTTGCACTCATCGACTCGGGACTGGGCCTGCTCCCTACCTCTGCGTGGCTCAGACGCCTGCGCCCGGATCTCGATCTGGTGCTCTCCCTGGATCCGGACGGCGCCCCCTGGGGCCCCAAGCCTGAGCCGTGGGTCGTCGACCGGGTACTCGGTGCGGTGCGGCGGAGCCTCGATCGTGGGGCTCAGGTCATCGTTCTTCCATGCAATACCGCCAGCGTCACCGCGCTGCCACACGTGCGAGAACTGGTCGGGCCGGAAGTACCGGTCATCGGAACGGTGCCCGCGATCAAACCCGCCGCTGCCGCGTGCGATTCAGTGGCGATCTGGGCTACAGCCGCGACGACGGCCAGCCGGTACCAAGCCGATCTGATCGAGCAGTTCGGCAACGGCGCCAAGGTCGTCGGAGTGCCGTGCCACGGCCTGGCCGATTCGATAGATCTCGGTGATCGCGCAGCCGCACTTGCTGCCATCGATTCCGCGGTTGCCCGGACGCCGGACGACGTCAGCGGCGTTGTCCTCGGGTGCACCCACTACCCACTGCTCGCCGACGAGATCGCAGCACGGTTACCCGCCGGCGTCACACTCTTCGACAGCGCCGAAGCCGTTGCACGACAGACTCTGCGGCGGATCGACGGGCTCGGTGCCGTGGGCGAAGGATCGGGAACCGTCGAGGTGTTCGTGAGCGGTCGTCCGGGCGCACTACCGCCCAGCGCCGAAGCCTTCGACGCCGGGCGGTTGTTGGGCGCGATCAAAGCCTGATCCAGCCGTTCTGTCAATGGGCGGCTACGCCGCTCCGTCAATGGGCGGCTACGCCGCCGTGACCCCCGTGATGCATCCGCGCTCTCATCACCGGCATCGCACTCACCGCGACCACAACGGTTAGAACCCCGACAACCCAGGCCGTCCACGACGCACCGCGCAGAGCGTCGAAGTTCATCACCCAGGGTGAAATGAACATCAAGACGCCGAAAACACCCATCGCGTAATCCGCCATGGCCATGTCCGGACGTGCCATGTGCGCCAGACCCGACAGTGCAACCAGGACACCCAGGACGACGAGTGACCACATTGCCCGATCGGTGGTGTCGAGCCACATCGGCGAGAGAGCCGCAAAGACGCCGAGAACCACCGCGACGGCATCTTGCATTCGATTCCACGACTTCATGACGAGACCTCCAAAGACGAGAGTGTGTCCACCTGTAGTACACGCCCGCGGAAGATCGAGATCAACTCTCCGCCAATTGCATTCGCGTTGCAGTTAGAGGCGATGCGGAGGCTCGAATATCAAGATTTGTGACCATTCGTCCGGATGGCCACGAGCCCGCGCGGCGCGCTTGCCGCGATATGTCCCGAGAGTGCCATGAGGGTGAGAGTGGTGAATGCGATAGCGGCGGTGATCATGGGTGGTCCTTTCACTGACTGTCCTTGAGTGTCGTCTGCCGACCTGTGGCCGAGCAGGGCACACGGTGTGAGGACGCTGAGAGAATCGAAGAGTCCGCACAGACGACCCGTGAGAAGGTTCTGGGGTGACGCAATCGAGTGCCCCGGACGTGATCGAGCAGTTGGCCGACCTCGCGGATCCCGCGGATGCCGTCCACTTGCAGCGGTTCTTCAAGACAGCGCCGGGGGAGTACGGCGAGGGTGACGTATTCATCGGCGTGCGAGTACCGAAGACGCGATCGGTGGTGAAGAAGCACGTCGGACTCGCGTTGCCTCAGATACGTCTCCTTCTCGACAGTGACGTTCACGAGCACCGATTGGCCGGGCTGCTGATCCTGGTCGCTCAATTCGAAAAAGTCAGTCGCCCAAAATTTTTCGACGACGAGGGCCGCGCTCGCATCGCAGGCTTCTATCTGACCGCTGTCGAGGACGGGCGGGTCAACAATTGGGATCTAGTGGATTCGTCCGCCGGACAGATCCTCGGCGGCTGGCTGTACGACCGAGATCGCCGGCTGATCTTCGAGCTTTCCGATTCGGCTGACCTGTGGCGACGACGGGTGGCGCTGCTGACGACGTACGGATTCATCACTCGCGGCGACGCGTCGACCACGCTCGAGCTTGCCGCGCAGGTGCTGGGTGATCGACGAGACCTGACCCAGAAAGCGATGGGCTGGATGCTCCGCGAGGTGGGCAAGCGGGTGGATCGGGATTTGTTGACCGGCTTCCTTACTGAGAATGCAGCAGACATGGGACGCACGGCGCTGAGCTACGCGTGCGAACACCTGACCGCAGACGAGCGAGCGCACTTCCGGGCGGCCCGCTAGCGAAGTACCGCTCGGTAGGTTGTGGGACGATTCTCGGTATGCCCGCCACCCGTGTCGAGGCGTCTCGAATTGTGACGATCGGTTCACTGATCGCTGCCGGCGTCGCAGCTCTGTGTTATCTCGTGTACTCCGTTCGGGCCGTCGAACCCGTTGATTTTCTCGTCTACCGCTACGCTGCCCAGGCATTTGCCGCAGGCTCGAACATCTACGAGAGCAACCTTGTCGGCCCGTTGATCGTCGACGAGGGCATGCCGTTCACCTATACCCCGTTCGCCGTGATCTTCCTCTGGCCGACTGTTCTCTTCGACTGGTGGACGGCCTATCTGCTGTGGTCGGCGTTGTGCATCGCGGCGGTGGTGTGGACAGTCGCCAAGTTCACTCCCGCTCGCGTCCCCAAGCGGCCGCTCGTCATGGCGGCATTGGTCCTGGCCGTGTCGGTGACACCCATCGTCAGCGCGCACATCTCCTTCGGCCAGGTGAACCTGGTGCTGATGGTGCTCGTACTGCTCGACGTGACCCGCAGAGGCGATTCGAAATTCGGCCGGTGGTTTCCACGAGGACTTTTGATCGGCGTCGCAGCCGCGATCAAGCTGACGCCGGCGCTGTTCATCGTCTACTTCGTCGTCACGAAGCAGTGGCGACTTGCGATCTGGAGTTCGATCGGATTTGCCGCGGCGACCGCCGTCGCAGCAATGGTGGACCCGGCCGTCAACTGGACCTTCTGGTCGGACGTCGTCTGGAACCTCAGTGACCGGGTGGACTTGAGCGGGCAGGCGATCGCGAGTGCCGGTAACAGTTCACTGCAGGGCGGACTTGCGGCACTGGGCACATGGACGGCGTCTCTGGCGATGCCGTTGACCGTGCTGTGCGCGGCGGTAGCGCTCTGGGTCGCCCGAGATGTATATCGCGTCGGTCGTGGGGTCGATGCGGCGTTGGTGATCGGTTTGAGTGCGCCGATCCTTTCGCCGATCAGCTGGATTCATCACTGGGTGTATCTCGTGCCTGCTGCCGTCACGGTTCTCTTTCGGCTTCGATCGCCGCTGCAGTTCGGTGCGGCCGCTGTGGGGTTGGCCGTCGTCTATTGCGGGCCGAGCATGGGGCAGCAGTTCATCGAGACGTCGCCGCTCCTGCTGCCGCTGGGGTTGGTCCTTCGTGAGGGCTTCCTGATCGTGACCCTGGTGCTGATCCTTGCGCTGTGGCGGTTGCCCACAACGGCGCCGGAGTGGATTACGGGGCGGGACTCGGAAGATGGCGCGGATGATGGCGCAGAAGATGACAAAGCCCCCGATTCCGCAGGGAATCAGGGGCCGTCATGCATCGAAGCAGGGTTCAGAACTCGATCTTCAGGCGATCGGTGATCGGCTTCGCCTGGCAACCGAGGATGTAGCCGTTCGCCACGTCCTCGGCGTCGAGGATCTCGGAGTTGTCCATCTGGACTTCGCCTTCGGTGACGGTGCAGGCACACGACCCGCACTCACCTTCCTGGCAGGAGTACGGAACGTCGAGACCCTTGGCGAGCATGATGTCGACGAGCGTCTGCTTGCGCGGCCAGACGAGGGTGTGGGTTTCACCGTCCAGTTCGACCTCGACGGTTGCGGCGTCGGCAGCTTCCTCGTCGGAGACCTCGGCTACCTCGACGTCACGGAACGGGTCGCCGGCGAGTGAATTGAAGACCTCGGCGTGAACCTGCGTGCGGGGCATGCCCGCTTCTGCCAGTGCCTTGTGGACGGCGTCCATGAAGGGGCCTGGACCGCACATGAAGGCCTCGTACGCGACAAATGGCTTGGCGAGCGTCGCCAGTTGCGAGACAGCGGGGAGTCCCTGCACGGTTTCGATCCAGTGGACCACGGTGAGGCGGCCGGGGTGTTGCGCTGCCAGCTCGCGCAGTTCGGCGCCGAAGATGACGGACTTCTCGTCGCGATTCGCGTAGATCAGCACGACGTTGCCGCTGCCCTGCGTGAGGGCGGACTTGAGAATCGAGATCACCGGAGTGATTCCGCTGCCTGCACCGAAGAGCAGGAAGTCGTGATCGAGCGACTTGGGCGTGAAGACACCTGACGGCGGCAGCACTTCGATGGTGTCGCCGACCTGGAGCTTGTCGCACAGCCAGTTGGAGCCGTAGCCGTCGACGGTTCGCTTGACGGTCACCTTGGGGGCGTCGTCGGTGAAGGGTGAACTGGCCAGGGAGTAGCAGCGTGCGACCGAGCCGGTCTGATCACTCGGGATGCGCAGGGTCAGGAATTGACCTGGCTTGTAGTCGAACTTGTCCTTCAGTTCTGCGGGAATCTCGAACACCAGCGACCGGGCGTCGGAAGTCTCTTCGATGACTCCGGACACGGTGAGTACCGCCGATCGCGAGCTGTGCGGTACCTCGACTGTCGTCATCGCGAAGCTAGTCCTCTCGTGAAGCTGGGTAAAGCGCAGGTCAGTGAAGTGCAACATCTAGAACGTGTTCTAGTTCAATGTTAGCAGTGATGAAAAGCTACTGGGGATCGTAGTCGCCGAGCAACACGTTCCCGATCAGCGGGAACCACGGCAGTCTGATCCGGCCTTCCTGGCGGTCCGGGGTGGCGACGACCTGCCCGAACGGGCGGTTCGCCGGCGGCGTCCGGGCGGTTGAGCTGCCGAAGTCTGTGCACGGGGTGTTTGTCGGTACACAGTGGGAACCAGGTGAGACGCCGGTCACAAAGAATCGGCTCGAATCCCTCCCGCAGTCATATTCGTGCACATCCATGAGGAGATACCGATGGCTATCGAGCTCAACCAGATCTGGGACTTTCCGATCAAGGAGTTCCACCCCTTCCCGCGCGCCCTGATGGGTGTGGGCGCTCACGACATCATCGGTGTGGAGGCCAAGAATCTCGGCTTCAAGCGCACCCTTCTGATGACGACCGGTCTGCGCGGTTCGGGCATCATCGAGGAACTCGTCGGCAAGATCGAGTACCAGGGTGTCGAGGTCGTGCTCTACGACAAGGTCGAGTCGAATCCCAAGGACTACAACGTCATGGAGGCCGCGGCTCTCTATCAGAAGGAGAAGTGCGACTCGATCATCTCGATCGGCGGTGGTTCGAGCCACGACGCCGCCAAGGGTGCTCGCGTCGTGATCGCACACGACGGTCGCAACATCAACGAGTTCGAGGGCTTCGCCAAGTCCACCAACAAGGAGAACCCGCCGCATATCGCCGTATCCACTACGGCTGGAACGGGTTCCGAGACGTCGTGGGCATACGTCATCACTGACACCTCGGACATGAACAACCCGCACAAGTGGGTGGGCTTCGACGAGGCGACCATCGTCACGTTGGCGATCGACGATCCGCTGCTCTACTACACCTGCCCTCAGCATTTCACCGCGTACTGCGGCTTCGACGTACTCGCGCACGGCAGTGAGCCTTTCGTTTCTCGTCTCGATTTCGCGCCTTCGCTCGGTAACGCGATCTACTCGGTCGAGTTGGTCGCGAAGAACCTGCGCGAGGCCGTCTTCGAGCCGCGTAACCTCAAGGCGCGCGAGGGAATGATGAACGCGCAGTACATTGCCGGACAGGCCTTCAACTCCGGTGGCCTCGGCATCGTTCACTCGATCTCGCACGCGGTCAGTGCATTCTTCGACAGCCACCACGGTTTGAACAACGCCATCGCGTTGCCGCGTGTGTGGGAGTACAACCTGCCTTCGCGTTACGAGCGCTACGCCCAGTTGGCCGGCGCACTCGGTGTCGACACTCGCAACCTCACCACGGTTCAGGCCGCGGATGCTGCCGTCGAGGCTGCCATTCGTCTGGCCAAGGACGTCGGTATCCCCGACAACTTCGGGCAGGTTCGCACAGACTCGTACGCGAAGAACCAGATGAACACCAAGAAGTACGAGGGTCGTGGTGATGTCATCAAGGGTGACGAGAAGACTGTGCGCGCCATCTCCGAGCACATTCAGGACGACTGGTGCACCCCGGGTAACCCCCGTGAGGTCACTGTGGAGTCGATGATCCCGGTTGTCGATCACGCGATCAACAAGTCGTACTTCTAGCAGGGCCTCCGGCCCCGTGCGCGCTTAAGGAGTCCAGAGACTCCTCGAGCGCGCACAGGGGCTGTGCCCCTATCGAAAGGTATTCCATGTCCGGTCGCAGTTTCTCCAGCGGAATCGAAGTGAAAGATGCTCTGCGAGAGCAGGACTACATTGCCGATGACGAGTTCGCGGTAGTCGTTCATCTGGCGACGGCGCTGGGGCGTCCGCTCCTGCTCGAAGGGCCGGCCGGTGTCGGTAAGACGGAACTGGCGAAGTCTCTGGCTGCGATCGGGGGCCGCAAACTGGTGCGATTGCAGTGTTACGAAGGGCTGGACGACAATCGAGCCCTGTACGAATGGGACTACGCGAAGCAACTCCTGCACGTGCAGATGCTTCGCGACCGGATCAGTGATCAGGTTTCCGAATTCGACAGCGTCGCCGAAGCATCCAAGTTTCTGGCCGATCAGGATTTCGGGTTGTACTCCGAGAACTTCCTGTTCGTGCGGCCGCTGCTCGAAGCGATCCTCTCACCCGATCCGGTAGTGCTTCTGGTCGACGAGGTGGACCGCACCGAGGAATCGATGGAAGCACTGCTCCTCGAGATTCTCGCCGAACAGCAGATCACCATTCCCGAGGTCGGTACGTTCGTTGCCCGCTCGCAGCCCTGGGTCATCCTGACGTCCAACGACACCCGCGAGCTCTCACCCGCGCTCAAGCGTCGTTGTCTGCATTACCATCTCGGCTATCCGACGTCGGAGCGTGAACGCGAGATCGTCACGGCCCGAGCGCCGGAGGTGGATGCGGCTACGGCCACCGAGGTTGTCGAATTGGCTCGCATCTTGCGTGATCTCCCGCTGCGCAAGAGCCCGTCCATCTCGGAGGTCATCGACGCGGCCAGAGCGGCAACAGTGCTCGCCGCCAGCGGATTCGACACCGCTTCCGACGCCAAGGTGCGCGACATCCTGCTCACGGCGTTGCTCAAGTACTCGTCAGATGTGACGCTGGCCAAGGAACGATTCGACGGAAAGCTTCTCGAATCGCCGTCGCGTGACGGTGGTGAGCCGATCGAGCGATCCACGGTGGCAAGCAAACCCGCCAACACGACGACGGCCGTGTTCCGGGGGACCGGTGGACGTGACCCCCATCAACAGGGAATCCGCGGCGGCAGCGGAATCCGTTCGACGCGATGACGACGCTCAGTGGCCTCGCCGTGTGGCAACCGTCGTTTGTTCTCGACGTGGTGTCCGCGAGTTTCGGCCGATTGCTGAGGGCGGCCGGAGTTTCCGCGTCACCGGCCGAGGTCATCGAGGTTCGGCGTGTACTCGCGATGGTCGGCGCTTCGGATCGTGAGACGTTGCGAGCATGTCTTCGGGCTGTGTGCGCCAAGTATTCTCACGAACAGGCCGGTTTCGATCGGGCATTCGACGCGCTGTTCCGGCCGGCCGCAGGCAAAGCGCACGCCGAGCGGGTGGCTTCGCGCGCCGAGGTGGCGGACGGTCTGCCCACCGCGCTGGGGATCGACGAGGATCAAGAAGTAGGCCGGTATGCCGAGTACAACGAGCGTGCAGCCGAGGTCGGCGACTACTTCGAGACTCCGGAAGCGGAGAAGGGGTTCAACCCGCACAAGGACGACGACGATGTGTCGATGACGTCCAGCGATGCGGAACTGTCGGTGGATACCGGTTCGGAGACAGGTCGACGGGGAGTCAGCTACACCGTCGACGTGGATCGTGCCGCGTCGGCAGTGGTCGGTGACCTGAGCACCAGTGTTGCTGCAGCAGTCGTCGGTTCGTTGTCCTGGGACGATCCGACGTCGATCCTCGCCTGGCTGGATGCATACGACCCGAGCAAAGCGTATGCGGACGTCTCCGACGACGGGCCGCTGACGCAGGCGCAACTGAACCGGCTCGTCGAGGCGGTCGAAGCGTTCGTGCAAGCACTCTCGGCCGCTGCACTCGCCGAAAGCGCTCCCGATGCGCCCGACAGCGAATCTGCTGCGGGCGCAACGCACAACGACATCGAACTCGCGTGCCACGAGGTGCTTCGGCGGATGAGAGGACCGTCCAGACCACGGCCCCGGGAGCGCTCTCGTGGGCATCTCGACATGCGACGCACGGTGCGTTCGAGTCTGCGCACCGACGGAATTCCCTTCCACCTGGTCGTGAAAGCTCCTCGCCCCGATCGTGTTCGACTACTTCTCATCGCAGACGTGTCGCTGTCCGTGCGCCCGATCACCGCGTTCACTCTGCGGTTGGCTCAGGCAATGCATCGCCGGGCAGATCGTTGTGAAGTCCTCGCATTCGTCGATCGTCCGGTCGACGTGACCGACACCCTTCTCGCCAGTAGCGGTGACGGCGCACTGGCTGCGGTACTTGCGCACCCGGGTCTGGATCTGGAAGCCAGCAGCGATTACGGTCGAGTGCTCACAGAATTGTTGGACGAGCACGGAAACAGCTTGAACTCACGGACGTCCGTCATCATCGTGGGCGACGGTCGGTGCAACGGGTTGCCCCCACAGGTGGACAAGCTCGAGGAACTCCGCCGAAAGGTTCACCGTCTGGCCTGGATCACGCCTGAACCTCAGCGTTACTGGAACCAGGCATCGTGCGCGATGCCGGAGTATTCGGAGATCTGCGACGAGGTTGTTGTTGCCCGAGATGCCGCGCAACTGATGGCAAAGGCCGCTGAACTGGGGCACGCACTTCGCTGATGTCACTGCACTTCACCGATGTCACTGCGCGATCCGTCGTGAACTAGTTTGATCTCATGTCCGAAATCAGGGGATCGATCTGGCGACCGATCGCGGCGCTGACAGTGCTCGGCGCCGTGTGTGGGCTGGTGGCGCTCGGCGTGTTTCAGTGGTGGTGGAACTCGTTGGCATCACCTCACATTCTCACCGGCGGATCCTATCGGGAGCCGTTTGCCGAGCCGACATACACCGGACCCATATTCATGGACCTCTTTCCGGCAGAACCTGCCCCGTGGCTGTATTCGGGACTGGTCCTCGGACCGACGGCGGTCGGCTTGCTTGCCGGGATCGTGTTCGTGGTGTTCGTCCGGCGTAATCGCGCGCAGGACCGCGCGATTACGCCGGACGATCGATCAGAGCGCTAGCAACGCGCGCGAGCTCAGTCGAGGATCCGCCAACGGGCGTAGCGCCAACCGCAGCAAGACCAACGCGTTGTCGTCGCCGGCGATCCTGTTGACTTTCAACGTATTGCACTCGACGCACTGGTGAACGAGCATCCACTCACCGTCCTGCCGGACCGACAGGCACAGCGCCGCCATGGCACCTCTGCACTGTTGTGCCCGGTCACCCGGAACACGACCATCGACGTGGCGGCTGGCCAGACAGTTCGGGCAATGGTTCCGATGTGCGGTACCCGGGGCCGTAGTGGAAATGTCCAAACGGCATGTGAGACAACGGAAGCTTGATCCTTGTTCGCCGCCGATTCCGTGCAATACGTGCTTGGTCCGTTGCGGTGCCCGCCGCGCGCGGGTGCTGGGATTCCTACGTGGCATCTGCTTTCTCACCCCTCACAAGTCGCCGAAGGCTTCGAGCGGGAAGGGTGGTTGTGCGAGCGGCCGCACCGCCATCCTCATCAACAACAACTGGTTGTCGTCACGGCTGACGGGGTTGGAGGTGAGTTCGAGGCACTGTGCGCAGCGGTGGATGATCATCCAATCGCCGCTTCGCAGCACCGCGATCGAAATGGGGGCCATCCGCATTCCGCAGTCCGACGGTCCACCTTCCACCTGGTCGAAAAGGTGTCGGGAATGCAGGCAACTGGGGCAGTGGTTTCGGCGATCACCATCGGGGCCGTACGTCATGACGGTGAGTCCGCACTGAATGCACGAGAAGGTGTCGGTTTTCGAGATGGAATTGTGTGATTGAGGCACTGGAGAACTCCTAGCTGAGTGAACAAAGCAGGTAGGAGCAGGCCGAGTGGCCTCGCGGCTGTCAGTCCGTCGTTTCGGGGATCAGCAAGTGACCCTCGAGGTTGCCGGCAGTGCAGGGGCGAGAGGCGCGCTCGGCGCGGGCTGGGTCATAAACACCTTCTGGATCGGTACTACGGGCCGCTCTGGCCAGAACCGAAAGTACAACGGGACCTGATTGCCGCGCCATCTATTTTCCGGCGACGACTACCTGCCCGAACGGGTAGGTAAGTGCCTCTCCTTCGGTGGGTGTGCCCCGACTGCTGTCCGCGTAGGCTCGGGGCCAGCACTTGTAAGGTGGATCACACCAGTTGGTGCTCGGGCGAGCGAGCTGGGAATTCGCGAAGCGGTGATCTCGGTGCCGCGCGAGAGGAGAGTGGGGTCGTGTCCGTGGCATATCCGGATGCTGTGAACCACGGTGTTCATCGCCGCGGCACTGCTGCTCGACTGGTCAAATTTCACGCCCCCGAGATCGTCTTCGGTATCGGTTCCCTGGTCGAGGCAGCACACGCGACTCTGCGGTTCGGCGGGTTCCGCCCGTTTCTGGTCACCGATCCCGGTTTGATCGACGCGGGGTGGGTCAGCGAACTCGAGGACCATCTCACGGAGCAGGGCTTGACCGCGACAGTGTGGTCAGGGCTGACGCCCAACCCCAAGGACTTCGAGATCGCGGCCGGTTTCGAGGTGTACCAGGAAGGCGAGTGCGACGTCATCATCGCGCTCGGTGGCGGTTCCGTCATCGACGCGGCTAAAGGTGTAGCCGTCCTCGCTGCCAACGGCGGCAACATACTCGACTACGAGGGTGTCGATCAGGCGACAAAACCGATCCCGCCGTTGGTGATGGTTCCCACCACGTCCGGAACGGGCGCTGACGTGTCGCAGTTCTGCATCGTCACGGACACGACCCGCGGCACCAAGATCACCATCATCGGCCGTGCCCTCGTGCCAGATGTGACGGTCATCGATCCGCGGTTGCTCACGACGATGCCCGAGTGGCTCAATGCCGCAACGGGATTGGACGCACTGACGCACGGAATCGAAGCCTTCGTCTCACTGGCGCACAATCCGTTGACCGATCATCACGCGCTCCGCGCGGTCGGCCTCGTGACGGAGAATCTGGTGAACACGATCCAGGACCCGATGGAGATGGAAGCTCGATCGGTGATGGCGCAGGCGAGTCTCGAGGCCGGGTTGGCGTTCACCAACGCGATACTCGGAGCCGCGCACGCCATGAGCCATCAGGTGGGCGGCATGCTTGATCTGCCACATGGCGTCATCAACGGAATTCTGTTGCCCCACGTCATCCGATTCAATTCCACGACGGACGCTGCCCCCTTTGTCGCCATCGCTGCGGCACTGAGCCTTCCTGAACAGCACGGCACCCCGGAGGAAGCAGCGCTGGCGGTGGCCGACCGGGTCGAACGTCTCGCCCGGGAGGTTGGGGTCCCGAAGGGGCTGGGGGAGTTGGGTGTTCGCGAGGGGGACCTCAGTCGACTTGCCAGCTTCGCGTTGCTCGACGCCTGCATGTCCACCAATCCCAGGGAAGCGACGCAGGAGCAGATGGTGGCGTTGTTCCGAGGTGCCTTGTGAAGAGGGACAGTGTGATGCGGTGCAGGGTGAAGCGGTGCAGACGATGACCGCGGACCTGTCGCGGCTCACCGGATTACGTTCGGGTAAGAGTTCGTTTTATCCGCAGTACCGCGGCGCTGCCGAGCGTCTCGAACGCGTCGTACATGCGTTGGAATTGATCTCGCGGGCTTTGGTGCGAACCGTCGAGGGGCCGGAAACCCTCGTCTGTGCGGTGGCGGAAGCTGCCCGTGCTCATCTGAGTGCCAACTGGATAGTCTTCGCCTTGGCCGACGGAACATTGCCCGACGCCGGACCACGGCGATTGGTTCTCGGCCCGGACGCCACCCCTTTTCTGGTCGACAACGTGGAGGGGCCACCGCTTCCGGAGGACGTCGTCGAATGCCTCGACGACATCCGGTGCGGAAGAATCGAATCCAACTCGGTGATCGACGCTCACTATGCGTTTGTGCCGATCGTACTCGGCGGCGGTGTGGTCGGCGCCTTTGCTGCCTGGACGCCGGCTAACCGGACACTCGATACGACGGACGGAGCCGTGCTCAGCATTCTGGCCAGCCAGACTGCTGTGGCCCTGCAGAACTCGGCGCTCTACCAGCGCGGACAACTACTGCTCGAACGAGCCGAAGACGCATATGCGGAGGCCAATCGCACTGCAGCCGACCTCGCGGTGCGCAACAGCGAATTGGAGTCCACGCAGCGTCAACTCGGAGTGGCTCACCGGCACCAGGTGGTCGACGACGAACGGCACCGGATCGCCCGCGAACTTCACGACAGCGTGACACAGGCTGTGTTGTCGGCCGGCATGCAGATCGAGGTCTGCCGGAGCGACATCCCGGAGGCGGAACGCAGTGAAAGACTGGACTTGGCAAAGGATTTGACCAGGCGGGCGGTCGAGCAGCTTCGCTCGGCGATCTACGCGCTCAATCATTCCTCGGACGCGGACCGGACGTCGCTGCCCGAGATGCTCGAGCAGCTCGGCGTGGTTCACATGCCGGACGAGTTGGCGGTCAGCGTTCGCGTCGGCGGCACCCCGACCGAGCTTCCAGGCGATGCCGAACACGCTCTTCTGCGGATCGCGGGGGAGGCGCTGTTCAATGCTGCGGTGCATGCCCATGCGAGTCGAGCGGTCCTGCGGTTGACCTATCGAGCGGATACGGTGCTGCTGTCGGTTTCCGACGACGGTGACGGCGACCCTGCGCGGATGCGTCTGATCCTCAAACTCGCAGCCACCAACGACGTCGACGGCCGTCATCGCGGACTGGCGAACATGCAGACACGAACTCTCGAGTTGGGTGGTGCGCTCGAAGTTCGGCGCGCGCGGATCGGTGGAATTCAGATTCTCGTGCGACTGCCACTACCACTGCCACAGGCACTTCCGCTCCAGGCGGATGTCGACAATCTTTGCTCCACCACTGAAATCGAGAGCGAGGAATCATGACCACTGCGCGTCCCGTCATCACCCGCGGAGCATCGCCGGTTCAGGGATTGGTTCGAATCGTCCTGGTCGACGACCATGCAATTTTGCGGCAAGGGCTCCGCTCGGTTCTCGAGCGCGAAAGCGACCTCGAGATCGTGGGGGAGGCTTCGTCTCTCGCCGAGGCGCTTGCCGTGGTCGACAAGGTGGGTCCGGACATCGTCTTGATGGATCTGAAACTCTCCGCCAGTTCCGACTACGAGGGACTGACCCTTTGTGGCCAGTTGTCTACGGCGCATCCCGGGCTCGGACTGTTGGTTCTCACCACCTTTCTCGACGATCAACTGGTGGTGCGAGCGGTACACGCGGGTGCTCGCGGCTATGTCGTCAAAGACGTCGACACCACCGAATTGGTGCGTGCGATCAGGGCGGTCTCGCGGGGTGAGAGTGCGTTCGATTCTCGCAGCGCATCGGCTGTCGTCCGATCGCTCAACGGGCAGTCGTCATCCAAAGAACGATTGACCGATCGTGAACTCGAAGTACTGAGACTGCTCGCAAACGGCTTGTCCAACATCAAGATCGGTGAGCGACTGTTCATCTCGCCGACCACGGTCAAGTTCCACGTCAGCAACATCATGCGCAAACTCGAGGTGAGTCGGCGAGCAGAGGCCGTCTACGCCGCGAGTAAGCAAGGTCTGATCTAGCTCCGCTCGGAGACCGCCCAGGCGCGCAGCGCCTGATGCTGTACGAGGAGCACGCTCGATCGAGTTGTGCGCAGAGTCGACGCGGTCATCTCGGCAGTCAGACCCACTGCGATTCGCAATACCAGGACCTCACGTTGGTCGTCGGTGAGGCGACGTGGGCATTTGAATTGTCCGTCGATGTTGCGTGACTGGGGAATTGACGCAATCCGTTGCGAGGCCAACGCGTAGGCGAAGTTCTCGATTCGTGTGTCGGCCGAGATCGTTTCGGACATTCGTGTGACGACGTCCAGGGTGCATTGATGGGCGAGATCGTCGGCGAATGTTGCGACAGGCGTCCCGAGAAGCCTGGCGCGATAGTAGAGAACTACGCGAGGGTGCAATCGGGCCAGGAGTTTCGACAGTGCGTGATGATCGCCGGCGAATGCCCCGGCGGCGTTGCGGTTCAAGGAAATCGATTGTTCACAGGTTTCGGGTGAAGCGGTTCGTGCGGAGGGTGGCGTCGGTGAAGTCTTCGCGCCCCTGATCGACAGCTTCATCAACAACTCCTCGGGTACAGCGCACCTCATCATGCTGGAACGAGAATTGAGGTACCCCACCGAAAATGCGGGTAAACCTGAAGTTACCTTCCAGGTGTCCGGTCTTTTCGCTGGGAGCGCCAGTCCGCGAGCATGCGCGGCATTTCCGCGGCCATGAAGTCGAAGAAGTCGCGCAGATCTTCCATACGATCGCCGGCCGTAGTGCCTTCACCGAGGACCCGAATGCCCTCGTCCGCAACTGCCGAGACCTGGTAGAGGGACGATTGTTTCGTGACAAACGCGTCGGCCCACATGTCGACGCTGACGCAGTAGTGCTGACGCCTCGATCCGGGGACGGCCACTCGCTCGATCAATCCGACTTGCTGGAGGTATCTGACTGCTCCGGAAATGGCGGCGGGGCTCACTCCCAATCGGGATCCGAGATCTCCTGGCGTGGACGAGGGTGTCTCGCTGGTCATCAACGCGGCCCAGACGCGTGCAGGCATCGGCGGAAAACCCATGTCGCTCAGAACGAGTGAGAGTCGCTCGACAAAATGTCGGCTCTCGTCCGGTGCAACGGTGCGGCTGATGTCGGTCATCGGAACCCTTCGATCTTTCTTCTTTTCTATCTTCACACATTTGTGAAATCGGCGTACGGTCAAATTCATGGGTGCGGCAATTTCAGCGAAAAGCCTCGTCAAGACCTTCGGTACCACCCGCGCGCTGGACGGCCTCGACCTCGAAGTCTCAGCAGGTGAAGTGCACGGATTCCTGGGACCGAACGGCTCTGGAAAGTCGACCACTATTCGGGTGCTCCTCGGCCTGCTCCGCTCGGACTCCGGAGACGCAACTGTTCTCGGCGGCGATCCGTGGCGAGACGCTGTTACCTTGCATCGACGTCTCGCTTACGTGCCTGGCGACGTGAATCTGTGGCCCAACCTCACCGGCGGGGAGGCTATCGATCTGTTGGCGGGTCTGCGCGGTGGCTTGGACCGAAAACGCCGCAGCGAGTTGCTCGATCGCTTCGAACTTGACCCGACCAAGAAGGCGCGGACGTACTCGAAAGGTAATCGGCAGAAGGTTGCACTCGTGGCGGCGTTTTCGTCCGACGTCGACCTTTACGTACTCGACGAACCGACATCGGGGCTCGACCCGTTGATGGAAGCGGTGTTTCAGGACTGCGTCGAAGAGGTGGCTCACGCCGGAAAGACGGTCCTGCTGTCGAGCCACATCCTCGCCGAGGTCGAAGCGCTGTGCGATCGCGTGAGCATCATCCGCGACGGGCGGACGGTGGAAGAGGGAACGCTGTCCGAACTCAGGCATCTCACGCGCACGTCCATCTCGGCGGAGACACAGCGCCAGATCGGCGGACTCGACGGGCTCGGCGGGGTCCACGACGCGGTGATCGACGGTAACCACGTCACCTGCGAAGTCGACAGCGCGCAACTCGGACCACTCATGACGTACTTGGTCGGATTCGGAATCGTGGCGCTCACTTCCACTCCGCCGACACTCGAAGAACTCTTCTTGCGTCATTACGGTGACGAGCGCGCCAGGGAGACTTCGGTCCACCTGCGAGCCGAGACCGGTGTACGGCCATGACCGTTGTTGTCGAGGCCGCTCCACCGGTACCTGCCTCGGCAAGTCAATTCACCGGCACACGCCGACTGGTCCGGTTGGCTTTGCGACGGGACCGAATTCAGCTTTCGGTGTGGGTCATCTCGATCGTCTTGTTCATGCTGCTAGTCGTCGCCAGTGTGACCGGGCTGTACTCGACACCCGAGGAATTACGAAACATCGCAGTCAGTTCCGCGGTATCGCCGGTGGCGCTGGCGACCAACGGAATCGTGTCCGGCGATTCGCAGGGCGCGATAGTCGCCAGTCAGTCGGTGCTCGTGTTCGCGTTGGTGGCGGCATTGATGAGCACCCTTGCGGTGGTTCGTCATACACGACAGAACGAGGAGACCGGCCGTGCCGAGATGATCGGTGCTGCGGTGGTGGGTCGGCGAGCGCTTCTGACGTCCGCACTGATTGTCACGGTCGGTGCGAACGTGGTTCTGACACTGGGAATTGCCCTGGGATCGATCGCCGTCGGTTTGCCTGTCGTTGGTTCGCTCGCGTTGGGTGCTTCGATAGGTGGGACCGGAATCGCGTTTGCCGGTGTGGCGGCGGTGACTGCGCAGATCACCGACGGTGCTCGTACGGCCAACGGTCTGGCGGGTGCCGCGATCGGTGTTGCCTTCATGCTGCGCGCGATCGGCGACGTGAACAGTACGGTCGTCGACGACGGAACTCGCGTGGTGAGCGGTTGGTTGTCGTGGCTTTCGCCGATCGGATGGGCGCAACAGATCAGACCTTTCGACGACGACGCCTGGTGGATCCTGCTGTTGCTGATCGGATTTGCGGTTGTGCACGTGGTGGTGGCGTTTGTTCTCATCGGCCATCGCGATCAGGGAGCGGGGCTCGTGCAGCCCCGGCCCGGCCCGCCGACCGCAGCATCGTGGTTGCCGTCGGCTTGGGGCCTGGCGTGGCGCATGCAGCGAATGACGATGTTCTGGTGGATCTTTGCCGTTGTCATTCTCGGGTTCGCCTACGGCGCTGTGGGCAACGAGATCGACGCGATGGTGGGATCGTCGCAGCAGACCGCGGAGATGTTCGAGAAACTTGGTGGCGGCGGTACGGATCTGGTGGATTCGTACTTGGCCACTGCTCTCGGTCTCACCTCGATTGTCATCGCGGCATATTCGGTCCAGAGTCTTCTCCGGATGCGGGGTGAGGAAACATCGGGACGGCTCGAACCGTTGCTGGCAACCTCTTTGTCGCGGTGGAGGTGGATGCTTTCCCACCTGGGTGTGGTTGTGGGTGGGGTGATCCTCGCGCACGTCTTGATGGGTGCCTTCACCGGATTTGCCTTCGGGCTCGTCACGGACGACATCGGCGGCAACACACTCCGGATGACTGGCGCCGCCTTGGCCTATCTACCCGCGGTGCTTGTAGTCGTGGGGTTGGTGTCGTTGGCTTTCGGACTGTTTCCGACCTACGCGTCGGCGCTCTCCTGGGGAATCTTGGCGGCATGCATCGTGCTCGGGCAACTCGGAACGTTGCTGAAGCTTCCACAGTTAGTGCTGGATCTGTCACCCTTCACCCACGTGCCGGGTGCCCCCGCCGAGTCAGTGACAGTTCTACCGCTGCTGGCAATGATCGTTGTGGCAGTAGTGCTTTCGACAGCATCGCTTGTTGCGTTCCGTCGTCGCGACCTCCAGGGGTAGTAGGGCTGAACTCAATTGGGAGTTCAACCCAGAATTCGACGAAGCTGGCGAGCCCGAGCAGCGAGCCGTCCGGTCGAGTCGAATAGTTCGGATTCGTCAACACAGAGAGTGTCTGTCGCCCAGGCGGTCCCGTGGCGTAGGCGATACCACGGTGACAGTGATTGGGGATCTGCCGTGAGGTGCTCCGGTGTGAAATGCGCGGTGAACTCGATAGTGGGTATAGCCACGGGCATCGTCAGTGTCGCGAACAATCCGGGCGGAAGCGCGTCGAGAAGGACCGCGGCGCGCTCTTGGGCCGTGAAATCGAGGTCTGTGAGCAATCGGATCCAGACGTCGAATTCCGGGGAGTCGCCACCGGCGAACGGCCTCGCGGAATTGATCGGCCGGATGTCGAGGTGCTGGGAGAACGGCACAAAATCCACCGGGATCTCCAGCGGCGGCAGGGTTGACGGGTCGGCCGGAGTCGGTGCGGCGACAGGGGCGGACATCGTTGTGCCTCCTGTGTCGCGGGCTAGGCGAACGAGAGCGGATCCCGAACCGGTCAGCGTGACGTGGCAACTGACGGTCCGCCCGCCCCGCATATCGTCGACAGTCAGCTCGGCCGGCCCCGGAGGGACGGGGCGGTCCAGGTGCGCCGTGACTGCCAGAGGTTCGGCTCCGGACGCGTCGGCAGCCACTCGCAGCATCCGTGCAACGGCGAGTCCGCCCTGAATGCCGTCGAAACTCCGCCAGCTGGAGTCGAATTCGGTGTGATGACACGCTGCGTCGGTCGACGGCGCTACCGTCGCGGACGCCTGACTATTAGTTGCCATAGTCAGCACCCTAGATGCTGACTATGGCTATGGCAAGCTAGGGTCTACTCGGGAGTGCTGGACGACCCACCGAAGAGCATGTAGATGAGGATCTGAAGAATGCCGAGAGGATTGATCTCGCCGAGGCTGCTCATGTGTGAGGAACTCCTGTTTGCGGGGATGGGTACTGTTGCGTCGCAACGTCACTGAAAGTACGGCAATTCAGACAATGCGGTGCGGAATTTACCGATAATTCACTGTCCGCGAGTCGGGCGACAGTGCAGGTAGGCGTCAGTGACTACGTCGAGAACGCGATTGCCGTCTGTATCGACCAATTTCGCTGTGATGGTGACCAATCCCCGCGCGCGATTGTCGAACACGACGTTGTCGACGGTGACCTTTCCGCTCAGGGTGTCACCGGGGCGAAGTGGACGTAGGAAGCTCACGTCGCGCATGGACTTTCCGGCGATCACGTTCCACTGGTCGTAGAGACTGTCGACCACCAACTTCTGGCAGATCGACAGGGTGTGCAGCCCGCTGGCGATCAACCCGCCGAAGACCCCGGACCCGGCGGCTTCCTTGTCGATGTGAAACCACTGGGGATCCCACTGGGTTGCGAACTCGACGATCTCCTCTTCGGTCACCGAATACGAGCCCAATGGGATCACTTGGCCGATCTCGAGATCTTCGGCGAACACTGTGCGTTGGTGAAGGGCGGCCGAATCATTCATGTCTGTGTGAATCTCCTGCGTGTTCCGGGTGTACTCGGAACATACTCCACGCAGTGCGTTCGGCTCCTTCGCAAGTCCTTGTCCAGGGTCACTAGAATCGTCACATGGTTGACGACGCGAAGATCGAGCCGAGGGCGCTGGCAGGAACGTGGCACTTCGAGCGCGACATCGTCGACCGCCTTTCCGGTTCCACCAAGCATGTCTTCGGCGAGACCACTATCTCCGACGCCGGTGACGGTCGGATGCGCTGGTACGAGAGTGGCACTCTGCGTGACGGCGATCTGGAATTGCCAGTGTTCCGCACTCTGTTCATTGCAAAGCGCGGCCTCGAATGGGCCGTGACATTCGAAGACGGCAGAGAGTTCCACGACTGGGCGCCGGGGGAGGAAGTCGAGCACCTGTGCGGTGCGGACACCTACCGCGGGCGAATCGACGTCACTGCAGTAGATGGATCGGCTTGGGCGGTCGTCTGGACCGTGACGGGGCCGAGCAAGAACTACACGATGACCACGCATCTCACCCGGCCCTGATCGCAGCGATCACCAGTTATTCGACGCCGATCGTCACCTCGGTGGACTTCACGAATACCGTTGCAGCTTGGCCTGGTTCGAGGTCGAGATCCAGTGCGGCATCGCGGGTGATCGACGAAGTCACGATCTGGTTGCCGCCGTCCAACTTCACCTTGACCGTTGCCATGACGGTGCCGAGGTTGACCTCGGTGATGGTGCCGGTGAGTTGATTTCGTGTGGACAGTCGCATCTCTGAAACTCCTGTGCTCTGGGGTGGGTGTACTTCGACCATAATCCGATGGTCGCGTATCTACCCAGCGATTCCGCAGGTGCGGACATGCGGGCACCGCAGGTGCGCGAATATTGTCGGGCGGTGGAGGTAGATTCCGGTCATGACTGAACCCGTGAAAGGCCCGGCGTCGTATTTTCCGTCGATCGAGAAGAAATACGGTCGGCCGATCGGTGAGTGGCAAGAGCTGATCAAAAGCTCAGACCTCACCAAGCACATGGAATTGGTGAATTGGTTGAAGTCGGAGCACGGGATGGGGCATGGGCACGCGAATGCACTTGTCGCCCATACGCTGAAAGAAGGCTAGTTCTTTTCAGGCGGCCGATGCGTCCAGCACCAACCAGCCGCCGTGATGCTCGAATACCTCGAACGGCACACCGGTCTGCCGGCCGACCGCACGCAGTGACTCGAGATCGAACGTACGGATGTGGCCGTGGCACGCGGTGGCTTCGTCTTCGAAGGGGACGGCTATGACGACCCGTTGACGTGCGATTCGGAGTGCCTGCGCGATCACGGCTTCGCCGACCGAATCGTCGACGTGCTCGAGGAGATGAATTGCGGTGACGGTGTCGGCGCTGTTGTCCGGTGCCGGTACTTCACCCGCGTCGCAGATCACCGTGTCGATCGTGATGCCGAGTTCGGGGGCTACCGCGTCGAGCAGGATCATCGTTCCGGGCAGGATGTCCGTGGCGGTCACGTCCATTCCGGCGCGCGCGAGCCGCAGGGGCAGGAAACCGAAGCAGGAACCCAGATCGAGTACGGAACCGCGAACCAGTTCTTCGGCTTTGTCGTGAATCGGCGCGAAATCTGCAGTGCCGTCCAGTAGTTCGGCAAGGGAGTTCCGGTAGTAGGTGGTCCAGGATTCGAGAGCGCCGTCCACGGTGGACCGAACCAGTCCGACCATCGTCAACTCGAATTCGTCCTGACCGAACTCCGCGTCCTGGATCGACGAGGTGACTCCGGCTACGAGTCGCTCGCTCAGATCGGCGGGAGTGAGGGAGTGCCTGACGTGGAGTCGGCCGCCTCGACGATCGAGCGAGATCGGACCAGAATCGACACGTTCGACGGTGACATGCCCCAACGACCACAAGCCCGGCGTCGACGGTGCCAGTGAATCCAGGACCGGTTCGTTCGTGATGGTGGACATGATCGCCTTTCTCAGGTGGTGATGCTTCTCAGGTGGTGATGCCGGTCCGCAAGGACTGCGTACCTGTTTTCAAGAGTTCCGGTAGCTCGAGTGAATCGTCGGTGAGCCACTGTTCGTACGCCGACATGGCGACCCCGAGCAGAAGATAGCCGACCGTGCGTGGGCCGTGATCGGTCGGCTCGAGATTCATTCGGCGTGCGACGTAGTCGGCGACCACCTGCCGCCAACCTTCGTACATCACCACAGAGTATGCCTGAAGCGTCGGAACTTCGAGGATCAATTCCATCCGTTTGCGATGTACCGCAGTCTCTTCCGGCGGGAAGGTGTTGAACGTCAACAATGCGGATTCGAGTGCGTCGACCAACGGTATGTCAGCGGGCAGTGAATCCAGGTGCTCGCGCATCTCGTCGAGATGTCCGTCGAAGTCGCCCCAGGGGACGGCGTTCTTGGACGGAAAGTAGCGAAAGAAAGTCCGACGCGCGATGCCGGCGGCGTCGGCTATCTGGTCGACGCTCACCTCGTTGAAGCCGACGGTGGAGAACAGTTCGATGCCGATCGTGCTGATTCCCTCCCTCGTTGTGGAGGGGCGACGACCTATCCGAGCGGACGGTTTCTTGCGGCTACGCATACTTTTTTCGCTCCATGTGTGTCATTCTGCACTCGATGCCATTACAGTGGTGAACCGAGTCACAGTGAAGTCCCACTAGTGACCACCAACTCCCAGGTTGGAAGTCTGATCTACAGACTTCCAGACGGAGTGCGACCGCAGGAGGAATCCATGTCAGATCGTGACAACAAGGCGCTCGAGAACGACCTCGTCGAGGAGTCCCTCGTTGAGGAAGTTTCCATCGACGGCATGTGCGGCGTGTACTGACCGTGTCTGCTTTGGATCTCGATGCGGGGTGGAAACTCCACCCGCAGGTAGCGCTTCGCCCCGAACCTTTCGGGGCGTTGCTCTACCACTTCGGAACGCGCAAGCTGTCGTTCCTGAAGAACACGACCATCGTTGCGGTGGTCAAGGCGTTGCCAGACCATCCTGATGTCAGGTCCGCACTACGTGCGCAAGGCATCGAAGATGACGCGGCTCCCCAATATGCCCGCGCGCTGAGCACTCTCGCCGATTCGCACATGATCGTGCCTGTCTGAGCCAGACGCTCGCCCCCACGTGCGGAACAGCCCTTCTGCACGTTCGCCCGCTTCATTTCTTCGCGAGGACGCAGCCATGACCTCAGTTCTTGAACAGCCCTCTCCGCCCGCCAAGGTGGGTCGCCTCGTCGATCAGTTCGAACTCGGACTCGACGCCCCCATCTGCCTGACGTGGGAACTCACCTACGCCTGCAACCTGTCCTGCGTGCACTGCCTTTCGTCGTCGGGTCGCCGTGACCCCAACGAGCTGAGCACCGAACAGTGCAAGTCCATCATCGACGAGCTGCAACGTATGCAGGTCTTCTACGTCAACATCGGTGGCGGCGAGCCGACGGTACGCTCCGACTTCTGGGAGCTCGTCGATTACGCAACGGACCACCAGGTTGGCGTGAAGTTCTCCACCAACGGCGTGAAGATCGACAAGAAGGTCGCGGCACGGCTTGCGGCCAGTGACTACGTCGACGTGCAGATTTCCATCGACGGTGCCACCGCCGAGGTCAATGACGCTGTGCGCGGGCCCGGTTCGTTCGCAATGGCCGAGCGGGCTCTCGCGAACCTGAAGGAAGCCGGCTTCAAGGACGCCAAGATTTCGGTGGTCGTCACGCGGCACAACGTCAGTCAGCTCGACGAGTTCAAGGCTCTCGCGGACAAGTACGACGCGACCCTGCGCATCACTCGACTGCGCCCTTCGGGCCGCGGCGCCGACGTGTGGGACGACCTGCACCCACGCCCGGAGCAGCAGCGTGAGCTCTACAACTGGTTGGTGGCCAACGGCGAAGGCGTCCTGACGGGCGACTCGTTCTTCCACCTCTCCGCGTTCGGCGATGCACTGCCCGGTCTCAATCTCTGTGGCGCGGGCCGCGTCGTGTGCCTGATCGACCCGGTCGGTGACGTGTACGCATGCCCGTTCGCGATTCACGAGCAGTTCCTCGCCGGAAACATCGTGAAAGACGGTGGATTCCAGGAAGTCTGGCAGCACTCGGACCTGTTCGAGGAGCTGCGCTCGCCGCAGACCGGTGGCGCCTGCAGCAAGTGCAATCACTACGACTCCTGCCGGGGTGGCTGCATGGCAGCCAAGTTCTTCACCGGACTGCCGATGGACGGACCTGACCCCGAGTGCGTCATCGGCAACGGTGAAATGGCTTTGGCGTCGGCGGGAGAGGTCCCGAAGTCCAGCGTCGATCACTCCCGTTCCGGTCAACGTAAGACCCCACGTGCATCGGTGCCACTGACACTGATGATGCGTCCGCCCGCCAAGATTTGTGACGAAAACCCGCTTGCGGGAATGCAGTAACTACTGCGCGATACCGACAGTGCGGCGAAAGCTGCACCCCAGAGAGGTCAGTTCAATGGCTAAGAATGCTTTCTTCGAGACGGTGGCAGAAGCACAGCGCCGTGCGAAGAAGAGGTTGCCCAAGTCCGTGTACGCGGCGTTGGTGGCGGGATCCGAGAAAGGGCTGACGGTCGACGACAACGTCGCGGCATTCAGTGAACTGGGTTTCGCTCCTCACGCTGCGGGACTGTCGGACAAGCGCGAGATGTCCACCACCATTATGGGCCAGGACATTTCGTTGCCTGTCATGATTTCACCGACCGGTGTGCAGGCAGTGCACCCCGACGGTGAGGTAGCGGTAGCTCGTGCGGCTGCAGCACGGGGAACAGCCATCGGACTGAGTTCTTTCGCCAGCAAGTCCATCGAAGAAGTTGCCGCGGCCAACCCGCAGGTCTTCTTCCAGATGTATTGGGTCGGCAGCCGCGACGTGCTCCTGCAGCGTATGGAGCGCGCTCGCGCTGCCGGTGCCAAGGGCCTGATCATCACCACCGACTGGTCCTTCTCGTACGGTCGCGACTGGGGCAGCCCGTCAATCCCCGAAAAGATGGACCTCAAGGCGATGTTCCAGTTCGCCCCCGAGGGCATCATGCGCCCGAAGTGGTTGCTGGAGTTCGCCAAGACCGGCAAGATCCCCGATCTGACAACACCCAACCTCGCGGCTCCCGGCCAGCCGGCACCGACGTTCTTCGGCGCGTACGGCGAGTGGATGCAGACCCCGCTTCCGACGTGGGAAGACATCGCCTGGCTTCGTGAGCAGTGGGGTGGACCGTTCATGCTCAAGGGCATCATGCGCATCGACGACGCCAAGCGAGCTGTCGACGCCGGTGTCTCCGCTATCTCGGTCTCCAACCACGGTGGTAACAACCTCGACGGCACCCCGGCGCCGATCCGCGTGCTCCCGGGCATTGCCGAGGCCGTGGGCGATCAGGTGGAAGTTGTTCTCGACGGCGGCATTCGACGCGGCGGCGACGTCGTCAAGGCGCTAGCACTCGGAGCCAAGGCCGTCATGCTCGGGCGCGCCTACCTGTGGGGTCTCTCGGCAAACGGCCAGGCCGGTGTCGAGAACGTGCTCGACCTGATGCGGATGGGCATCGACTCGGGGCTGATGGGCCTTGGCCACTCGTCCATCACCGAACTGAGCCCGGCAGACCTGGTGATCCCGGAAGGCTTCACACGCTCACTGGGCGCCAGCTGAGATTGCGGTTCCGATAGAGCTGTGAGTTGACACTCGACGAACACACAACCCTGGCCGGACGCTTCGTCCGGTCCAGGGTTGTTTTCGGTCCGCATGAGACCAATCTTGCTGTGGGAAGATCACTTTCCGATCGGCACCGTGCGTACTACCAGCGCCGCGCCGAGGGTGGAGCCGGAATCGTCGTCACCGAAGTGGCCTCGGTATTGGAGAACGACTGGCCGTACGAGCGTGCACCGCTGGCGTCGGAATGCGGCCCGGGGTGGCAGTCGATCGCGGCCGCATGTGCTCCGTACGGAACGCTGGTTCTTGCCGGGCTCGGTCATACCGGCATGCAGGGATCGAGCGCATACTCCCAATCGGTGCTGTGGGGACCGTCAAGAGTGGCCGACCCGGTGACGCGTGAGTTGCCGATGGCAATGGGGCAGCCGGAAATCGACCAGTTGATGGCCGGCTTTCGTGAAGCGTCGGCAATGGCCATCGCTTCGGGAATGGACGGAGTGGAACTCGATGCCGGTCCTCGAAGCATTCTGCGGCAGTTCCTTTCGGGTCTGACCAACACTCGGCAAGACCGATACGGCACTGATCGCGTTGCCCTTGTTCGCGAGATCATCTCGGCAGTGCGCGAGGAAGTCGGGTCGGACCACGTTGTCTCCCTGCGGTTGTCCTGCGACGAGGAAGCACCATGGGCGGGACTGACACCCGATCTCGCCGCCGGTTTTGCACGCGATCTGTCGCCACTACTCGATCTCCTTGTTGTCGTTCGTGGCGGACTCTATTCGTCAGAGGGGTACCGACCCGACTTTCACTGCCCGCCGAACTTCAACCTCGATCTGTGCCGTGAGATCAAGGCCGCGGTCTCGATTCCGGTTGTCGTGCAGGGGAGCGTCGTGGACATCGCCGACGCTCGTGCAGCGCTGGGAGTGGCCGAGTTCGTCGAGATGACCAGGGCCCAGATCGCGGACCCGGACGTGGTCGTGAAAGCCGCGCGCGGTGATCGTCCACGGCCGTGTGTGCTCTGCAATCAGACGTGCCTCGTGCGTGATCCTCGCAACCCGGTCGTGACGTGCGTCGGGAATCCGAGCGCGGGTTTCGAGACGGTGGACCCCGATGAGCGAGAGCAGATTTCGACACCGAGAGCCGTGCTGGTCGTGGGGGGTGGCCCCGCCGGGATGGAAGCCGCGCGGATCTCGGCGGTGGCGGGGCACTCGGTCACACTCGTCGAGAGTTCATCGCAGTTCGGCGGCATGATCCGAACTTTTGCGCGAGGTGACGGCCGCAGCCGGTTCACACTCCTCGCACAGTGGCTCGAGGACGAATGCCGTCGTAGCGGCGTGACGATGCGGACCGGGGCGGCGGTCGACGCGCAGGACCTGAGTGATGCACGTAGTCGGGGCGAGCTGGTTGTGGTTGCCACCGGTAGTGCTGCGCGGCCGCCGACGTATCCGGTCGACGACTCGGTTCGGTGGTTGGATGCGTCGGAAGCCTTCGGGAAGTTGACCACCGTGGGGCCGGGTCCGGTCGCGCTGATCGATCCGCTCGGTGGACCGATCGCGGTGGCGCTCGCAGAAGCACTCGCGGCCGAGGGCGTCTCCATCTCGATTGTGACCCTGGACAGCATCGTCGGTTCGAGGCTCGGTGCGAGTGGGGATCTGGTCGGCGCCAACACGCGCATCCAGCAGGCCGGGGTCACCAGGGTGCTCGCGTCCCGTGTCATCGAAATCGCCTCAGGGGCCGTCTGCGTCGAGCACGTTCATACCGGCGAGTGGTCACAGCTCGAGTGTGAAGTGGTGATCGACTGCTCGCCCCGTCTGCCGAACGAAACGCTGAAGGAAGCGGCCGACATCCAGGTGGGTGACTCGGTTGCCCCGAGAACTGTTCTCGAATCCATCCGCGAAGGGCGCTTTGCAGGGTTTACTACTAGAACGAGTTTCAATTCTGCAGAGAGGGCTATCTCATGACACAGGGTTCAGTTCGTTCGCTCGAAGGTCGCGTTGCTTTCATCACCGGCGCAGCGCGCGGTCAAGGACGTGCGCACGCGGTCAAGATGGCGCGCGAGGGAGCAGCGATCATCGCAGTCGACGTGTGCGCGTCGGTGGCGTCGGACAATTCTTACGACGCAGCAACTTCCGAGGACTTTGCCGAGACGATACGTCTGGTCGAAGCGGAGGGTGGGAAGATCCTCGCCCGCGAGGTAGATGTCCGTGACGGCGCAGCGCTCACCGCGGTGGTCAAGGACGGTGTCGAGCAGTTCGGACGCCTTGACATCGTGGTCGCCAATGCCGGGGTCTGTAACTGGAATCGATTCTGGGAAATGTCGGACGAGCAGTGGGAAACCCTGATCGACATCAACCTGACCGGAGTCTGGAAAACCCTCAAGGCATCGGTGCCGGCGATCATCGAAGGTGGGCGCGGTGGATCGATCATCGTGGTCAGTTCGGTGGCCGGACTCAAGGCGCTGCCCGGACAGGCGCACTACGCGAGCGCCAAGTTCGGTCTCGTCGGTCTGACGCAGGCCGCGGCAAAGGAACTGGGGGAGTACAAGATCAGGGTCAACTCGATCCACCCTTACGGAGTAAATACGCCGATGGGGGTCGACCAGGGCGCGCTCGAGGTATTTGCAAAGTTTCCGCAGTACCTTCCCAACTTCACTCCGATCCTCTCGGACATCGCGTTCGCCGAACCCGACGAGATCGCCGATACCGTTCTGTGGCTCGCGGGTGACGGTTCACGCACCGTCACGGCAAGTCATATCGCTCTCGATCAGGGAAACTCCAAGGTCTGATGACGCCATACCCGCGCCTCTTCGCGCCACTGCGCCTGGGCAACCTGACACTCCGCAATCGGGTCGTGTTCTCCGCACACCTGACCAATTACGCGGAGAACGGGTTGCCGACGGAGCAGCACGCGAGCTACTACGAGGCGCGGGCACGGGGCGGTGCGGGTCTGATCATCACCGAGGAACACTCGACGCATCCTTCGGATCGACCGTACGAGAAGATGATTGCGGGCTATCGGCCGGAAGCGATCGAGGGATACCGGCGGATCACCGACGCCGTTCATGCGCATGGTTCGTCGATTCTCGCGCAGATCAACCACAATGGGGGTCAGGGCGCTGGAACCTATTCGCGATCGCCGCTGTTGGCGCCGAGCGCCGTTGCGGATCCGTTGTTCCGCGAGGTGCCCAAAGCTGTCGACGACGCGGACATTGCCGAGATTCTCGCAGGGTTCGCCCTTGTTGCGCGCAACTGCGTTGCCGGTGGCTTCGACGGGGTGGAATTGCAGGCGTCGCAGTCGTCCATCGTGCGCGCGTTTCTGGCACCCTCGACCAACCTGCGCACCGATCGCTACGGCGGGGGCGTGGCGAATCGTGCTCGTTTCCTTCTCGAAGTGCTCGGGGTCCTGCGTAAGGCCATCGGCCCGGATCGTGTGCTCGGTGTGCGCCTGAGTGGATACGAAGGAACGCGGGGTGGCATCGAACTGTCCGACGCGGTAACCACCGCCCAACTGATCGAAGCTGACGGTCACGTCGACTACATCAACACCACCGTCGGAATGGCCACGGAAACACTGCATCTGGTCGAAGCATCGATGGCTGTACCCACGGGCTACGCCAACTTCGTCCCGTCTGCGATCAGGGAGGTCATCGATCTTCCAGTCGTCGGAGTCGGCCGTTTCAAGACGCCGGAGCAAGCCGAAGCTGCACTCGAGGACGGTGTATGCGATCTGGTGGGCGTAGTTCGCGGGCAGATCGCCGATCCGGATTTTGTGAACAAGGCGCGTGCCGGTCAATCGTCACAGGTGCGAACCTGCCTGTCCTGCAACCAGGAATGCGTCGGGCGGATGGGTCTGGGGCGTTGGTTGGGGTGCACCGAAAATCCGCGCGCCGGTCGGGAATCGGTCCCACTGCCGATGCCGCGGCGACGGGGCCGCACGGTGGTGGTAGTTGGCGGCGGCCCGGCCGGCCTGCAAGCTGCGGCCACCGCGGCCCAGCGAGGTCATGCGGTGACGCTGTTCGAGCGTGAACGAAGACTTGGCGGACAGATTCTTACCGCCTCGGTGGTATCGGTTCGCCGTGAGCTCGCCGACCTCGTGCGAAATCTCGAATCGGAGTGTCGCCGAAGCGGTGTGACGATCGAGCTGGGTGTTGGAGCTGACCTTGCGATTGTGGAGGAACGGGCGCCCGACGTGGTCGTGATCGCAACCGGCGCGCGGCCCGTGCGCCCAACGTGGGCGGGTGGATCAGAGCGTGTCGTAAGTGTTCGAGACGTTCTCGACGGCAGGGTTCTGCCGAGCGGAATGGTGCTCGTATACGACGAGTTGGGATTCCATCAAGGTACGTCGGTGGCGGAATTCCTGGCTGATCGAGGTTGCGCTGTCACGATCGCGACCAACGGCATGGTGGTTGCCCAAGATCTGAGCGTCACCCTGGATTTCGAGGGGTGGAACCGCCGGGCGTTCGAGAAGTCGATCGTGCAACGGACGGATCTGATGGCGACTTCGGTGAGCGCTGGAGCCTCGCCGCTCGTGAGCTTGGTTCACCTTCCGACGGGTGTGGTCGAGGAAGTTGCGGTCGACTGGGTGGTCTTCGCGACACAGCAGGAACCTGTCGACGAGTTGTGGAACACCTTGCAGGGAAGTTCTTTCGAGATATTTCGCATCGGTGACGCCCTGTCCCCGAGACGTTCGCACGCAGCGGTCATCGAGGGGCATCGGGCTGCGTTGGCGATTTAAGTCGTCCGTTTTGTCTCTGGCTCTCGAAAGTATGTTCGATTAAACTTTCGGTATGAACAGTCGGGAAGCGTGGCAGCTGGATGGTGAGGACCTCAAGGGTGAGGTTCTCGATCTGGTGCACGCCCGGCACGAGTTGCAGTCGCGGATGGTGTTGCTGATCGTGGAGATGTTTTCCCGTGAGGTTCTCGGCGGGAAGGGTTTCCGGGCGATCGCACAGTGGTTGCATGGTTCGACGAATTTGGAGATCGGTGAGTGCAGTCTGCTGGTGGGGTTGGCGCGGTTGTTGATGCTCGAACCTGTTGTGGCGGATGCGTTTCATCGGGGTGATGTGGATGCGTTGAAAGCCCGGCAGGTGGCGTCGTTTTGTCAGCATCCAC
>NZ_CAIJDS010000012.1:0-151214 GCF_903819475.1 Rhodococcus sp. UFZ-B548 | reverse complement strand
GTGGATGCTGACAAAACGACGCCACCTGCCGGGCTTTCAACGCATCCACATCACCGCGGTGAAACGCATCCGCCACAACAGGTTCGAGCATCAACAACCGCGCCAAACCGACCAGCAAGCTGCACTCACCGATCTCCAAATTCGTCGAACCGTGCAACCACCGCGCGATCGCCCGAAAACCCTTCCCGCCGAGAACCTCACGGGAAAACATTTCCACGATCAGCAACACCATCCGCGACTGCAACTCGTGCCGGACACGCACCAGATCGAGAACCTCACTCTTAAGGCCCTCACCATCCAGCTGCCACGCTTCCCGACTGTCCATACCGAAATCTTAATCGAACATACTTTCGATAACCAGGGACATAACGGACAACTTCAAGAAGACCTACACTCGAGAGCTGTTGAGATGCATTGCTATTCGCGCAACCGCCGACGCGATTCGTTGACAGAGACTCGCAACTCCCCCAACGGCACTTCACGACCCGACTCACTGCGCACCTCGACACGAACACGCTCACCAGTAGCGTCGTCAGCCACCTCCAACGGTCCGCCTTTTCCGCCGTGCAGATACTTGTCTCCCCACTGCATCAGCGCAAGAACCGCCGGCAGCAGGTCACGACCCTTCTCGGTGAGCACGTACTCGTGCCGCGTCCGCTTTCCAGGCTCCTTGTACGGCACACGCTCGAACAGTCCCGCCTCCGTGAGTTCTTTCAGCCTTGACGACGCAACCGCCTCGGTAATGCCGACTCGCGACGCGAAGTCGTCGAAACGCGTTGTGCCGTAATAGGCCTCTCGCAGAATGAGCATCGCGGACCGGGTGCCGACCACTTCCATCGCCCGCCCGATCGAACAGTGCGTGGCCCGCCAGGCGTCGCGATCTTCGAGCACTCCGGTCAGTCGTACAGCGTCCATGCAATTCACCATACCCCCTGGCTTGCCATAACCATAGCCAGAGTCTAGATTTCTGACTATGGAACTTCATAGCCAGCCAGTGCGGACTGGGCCGCTCCTCGCAATTCTGTCGGGAGCGCCGTTTGTCGCCAGCCTCGATCTTTTTGTGGTCAACGTGGCCTTCGGCGACATCGCCAAGAGCTACCCGGGCCACTCACTCGGCGAGTTCAGTTGGATTCTCAACAGCTACGCGATCGTCTACGCCGCGCTTTTGATCCCCCTCGGACGCTGGGCGGACCGGATCGGGCACAAGCGCGCCTTCATCGCCGGCCTCGCACTGTTCACCCTCGCCAGCGCCGCCTGCGCTTTCAGTCCGTCATTGTGGGCACTGGTGGCATTCCGCATCGTTCAGGCAGTCGGCGCCGCAGCACTCACCCCGGCCAGCCTCGGCCTCCTGATCAGTGCACTCCCGGCTGCGAAACGTCAATCCGGCGTACGCATCTGGGCGGCAGCCGGCGCGGCCGCTGCGGCATTCGGCCCCGTCGTGGGCGGCATTCTCGTCGAGGCGTCGTGGCGCTGGGTCTTCCTGATCAATGTTCCAGTCGGGATCGTATTGCTCTACTTCGCAGTCCGACTCGTCCCGGATACAACACACAAGGACTCCGATGCCGGGATCGACTTCGTCGGCGCCGCCCTCCTCACCGTCGGAATCGGCTCTCTCGCGCTGACACTCGTCCAGGGACCTGATTGGGGATGGACCGACAACCGCGTTCTGATCGCCTTCGCCGTCGCCGTCGCGACCCTACTTTCGTTCTGGTGGAGCAACTCTCGCCATCGCACTCCGTTGATTGCTCCCGATCTTCTGAAGATCCGCTCCTTTGCCTGGTCCAACGTCACCGCCATCTTGTTCAGCGCGGCATTTGCTGCCGGACTGCTCTCGAATATCCTCTGGCTGCAAGAAGTTTGGGGATACTCGGCATTGCGCACCGGCTTCGCCGTCTCGCCGGGTCCGCTTCTGGTTCCGCTGTTCGCGATCGCCGGTGGATCGCTTTCGCGCAAGTACTCGGCGGGACGCGTCGCCGCACTCGGCAGCCTTCTGTGGGCAGTCGGAACCGTACTCGTTCTCGTCTCGGTTGATTCGACGCCCAACTACGCGACCGGACTCCTGCCGGGCTGGATCATCGCCGGAATCGGTGTCGGCCTTGCCCTGCCGACCATTCTGTCGCAGGCCACGGCGGATCTTGCACCGGCCCGATCGGCCACCGGTAGCGCTATCGTCAGCATGAGCCGACAGATCGGAACCGTTCTCGGCGTGAGTGTTCTGATCGCGGTTCTCGGCTCCTCCGTCGACCCCGACACCTTCCGCCAGGCCTGGTGGGTGATCTTTGCCGTCGCGCTTGTGTCTGCCCTGGCATCGCTGGGAATGACGCCTGCGACCACACCCACCCCAGTTGTCCCTGCTGAATCCGCCATCCCTGAAAGGAATTTGTCATGAGAGACGCAGTTATCGTCGAAGCCGTTCGCACTCCGATCGGCAAGGGAAAGGCGAACGGCGCCCTGCACGGCATCAACGCCGTCGACCTCCTCGCCCACAGCCTCAAAGCGGTAGTCGAGCGCACCGGGATCGATGCCGCGCTGATCGACGACGTCATCGGCGGCGCGGTCAGTCAAGTCGGTGAACAGAGCCAGAATGTCACTCGCACTGCCCTTCTCGCCGCCGGCTACCCTGAGTCGGTACCGGGAACCACCGTCGACCGACAGTGTGGAAGTAGCCAACAAGCAGTTCATTTTGCTGCTCAGGGCGTTATTGCCGGTGCGTACGACATCGTTGTTGCTGCCGGAGTCGAGTCGATGAGCCGAGTGCCGATGGGCTCGAGTAGCGTCGGGCGCGAGTCACTCGGTGTAGGTTTCGAAGAGCGCTATCCGGACGGTCTGGTACCGCAGGGCATCAGCGCCGAATTGATCGCTGCCAAGTGGGGACTGAGCCGCACCCAACTCGACGAATTCTCGGCGTCGAGTCATCGGAAAGCCGCGCTGGCAACCGAGAGTGGTTACTTCACCAAGGAACTCGCCACGCTCCCGCAACTGTCGGTCGACGAGGCCGTCCGCCCCGGCACCACGGTCGAGACCCTTGCCGGCCTACGGACCGCCTTCGAATCCGACTACTACGCCCAGCGATTCCCACAGATCGACTGGTCCATCACCGCGGGCAACAGCAGCCCGCTTTCGGACGGCAGTTCGGCGGTGATGATCACGACCAGTGAGATCGCCGCGAAACTCGGCCTCACCCCGAAGGCACGGCTGCACAGCTTCGCTGTCGCCGGCGACGATCCGCTGTACATGCTCACGGCGGTCATCCCGGCCACCGAGAAGGTCTTGGCCCGTGCGGGGTTGACGATCTCGGACATCGATCTGTTCGAGGTCAACGAGGCCTTTGCTCCCGTCGTCCTCTCGTGGGCAGCGGACACCGGCGTCGACCTGTCCAAGGTGAACGTCCACGGCGGCGCCATCGCGCTCGGCCACCCACTAGGTGGCAGCGGAACGCGGATCATGACCACCCTGGTCAACGCGATGGAGCAGCGCGGCGCGCGCTACGGACTCCAAACCATGTGTGAGGCAGGTGGGCTGGCCAACGCAACCATCCTGGAGCGCTTGGGCTGAGCGGTCACCGCTGGACGGCACTCGGACACTAGTGACCGAGTGCCGTCCATTCGGGATCCGGCTTGCGCGCAACGACCCGGAACACGATTCCACCCCGTCCACTGCGCTGCACCTCGTCGATCAGGAAGCCTGCGTTTTCGAGGTATCCGACCGGTTCGCGGGTGAGGTGATCGGCACCGAACCGTACAGAAAGCGGTTCGACGGCCTTCATCAGCGCCCGTACAACCGTGTTGGTGCTCGGCCCGTGCTCAGCGAGCACGAATCGACCACCAGGCACCAGCACTCGAAATGCTTCGCTGGCAACTCGGTCCGGATCGGGGATCGTGCAGAACGCGTAGGTGGAGACCAATGTGTCCACGCATTCGTCAGGAACATCGAGTGCTTGCACGTCTCCGAGTCGTAGGTCGACTTCGGTCTTCACTCCCTCGGAGACCTTGACCCTGGCCTGATCGAGCATCGCAGTCGAGATGTCCACGCCGATGACGTAGTCGACGTCGTCCCCGTAGAGCGGCAGGTTCAGCCCGGTGCCCACGGCAATTTCGACCACGCGCCCATGCGCCTGATCTACAGCCCATTTCCGGGCGTCACCGAGCACAAAGCGCTCGAAGCGCCCGATCTGTCGGTCGTAGTGCGCCGCCATTGCGTCGAAAGTCTTGGCGACCTGTGCAGTGTCTGGTTCACGCATAGTGCCCCGTTTCGATCGATCTTCTGTGCAGTCTTACACGCGAGCACCGGGTCGGGAAGACCTTTCGTGACGAAGAGCGACCGGCCGCGCGACGCAGTCCCTGACGGATGACCCCGGTATCGTTCCAGGTGACCTGACCTCACCAACGACCATCATGGATAGAGACCTCGTGCGATCAAGTAACTGCGTCACCGGATCGGTCCGGCCACCTTTTTCCACTGATTCCACTGGAGGTCTGTGATGGCCGGAGGACTCTTCGCCCTGCTCGACGACGTCGCAGCCCTGGCTCGTATGGCTGCCGCCTCCATCGACGACGTTGCCGCCGCAACCGGTAAGGCGACCGCCAAAGCGGCAGGCGTCGTCATCGACGACGCAGCCGTCACGCCGCAGTACGTCCGTGGGCTCGCGGCCGAACGCGAGTTGCCCATCATCAAGCGCATCGCCATCGGATCGCTGCGCAACAAGCTGCTGATCATTCTTCCGATCGCTCTGCTGCTGAGTCAGTTCCTCCCCTGGCTGCTGACGCCACTGTTGATGGTCGGCGGCTGTTACCTCAGCTACGAAGCGGTTCACAAGATCTGGGGTGCAGTTTTCGGCCACGGTGACCACCACGAGGCCGCCGACGAGCATCCTCGCGACGAAGAAGCAGTGGTTTCCGGCGCAGTCCGCACCGACCTGATCCTGTCCGCCGAGATCATGGTGATCGCCCTCAACACCATCGCGGGCGAAGGTTTCTGGAGCCGGTTGGTGATCCTTGCCGTCGTGGCGGTCGTCATCACCGTGGTCGTCTACGGCGTCGTCGGACTGATCGTGAAGATGGACGACATCGGATTGAAGATCGCCGAGACGTCGTCTGGCTTCACCCACAAGGTCGGCCGAGGCCTCGTTCGCGGCATGCCTCACGTGATGTCAGTGCTCTCGGTGGTGGGTACCGCCGCGATGCTGTGGGTCGGTGGCCACATCCTGTTGGTCGGCATCGACGAACTGGGCTTCCACCCGCTCTACGACGCCGTTCATCACGGCGAAGAAGCAGTCAGTGACATCGCCGGAGTCGGCGGGGTACTGGCGTGGATCGTCAACACCCTTGCGTCGGCGGCACTGGGTCTGGTGGTCGGCGCCATCATCGTCGCAGCTCAACTGGGTATCACCCGCCTGCTCGCAAAGCGTTCTGCAACGGCCTAGTCACTGCGAGTTGTGGCGGAGCACCATCTGCTCCGCCACGACGCGCAGTCCTTCACGCAACGACCGTGGCTCGAGCGCTTCGACGTCCGCTCCCAAACCGATCAACTGCGAGAGCGCAACAGCTTCGCTCTCGAGTTTCAGCTCGGCATTCACCCATCCGTCGTTGTCCTCTGGCCCCACTTCGACGGCAGCGGCAAGCTCGCCCACCACATCGGGGAGCCGGCGCCTGCCCTCTGGTGACAACCGCACGCGACACTCGAAGCGAAGCAGCGAACGGTCGAACTCGGCCATCGACGCCGCCCACCACGACGGCAGGTCGAAATCCACCGGCCGAGTGAACGAATCATCTTCTACCACGGCATTTTTGATGCGCCCGACTCGAAACGACAGCGTTCGACCGTTCATCCCCGCCACCAGATACCAAACACCGGCTTTGATGACCAGACCCAGCGGATCGACCGTCCGCTCGCGATCGCGATAGGCGAAGCGCAGTCGACGCGAGTCCAGCACAGCGGATGTGACGATCGGAAGCGCAGAGATGTCGTCGACGCCGCCGAACCAACCCGGAACGTCCACGAGAATGCGGTCCTGCCACAGTCGTGCACTCTCGCGGAGGGGACCGGGCAGGGAGCGGAGCAGTTTGGCCCCCGCCGAACCGACGGCGTCGGATCGCCCGAGATCTGCAGCGATGGACGGCACGCCCAACAGCATGAGTGCGGACGTCTCGTCGTCCGTCATACCGGACAGCTTGGACTGCCAACCGTCGAGCAGACGGATGCCACCACCGGGGCCGCTCTCGGTCCAGATCGGCACGCCGGCAGCCGACAACGAGGCCACGTCGCGGTAGATCGTCCGCACCGAAACGCCGAACTCTTCGGCCAACTGATCGGCGATAACGCCGCGACTCCCCTGCAAACGCAGCATGAGTTGGAGCAACCGCGCGGATCTCATGGACCGAACATTACCGAGAATCACTGACAGAAGTTGTCAGGAATAGGGGTGCACAATGACCGTCATGGTCACTTGGAAGCAGTTCTCCGAAGAAGTACCCGCTCTTGCCGACGCGGTCCAAGCACGATTCAAAGCCCACAAGCATCACGTCCTCGCAACGCTGCGCAAGGACGGTTCACCGCGCGTGAGCGGCACCGAAGTCGAAATCCTCGACGGGCGTCTGGTCCTCGGTTCGATGTTCGGCGCACTCAAGGCGAAGGATCTCATCCGTGACGGGCGCTACGCCCTACACAGCAATCCCGGTGAGCACACCATGGAGGGCGGCGATGCGAAGATCGCCGGAATCGCACGCGAGGTGACCGGCGACGAGTTCGAAGCCGTGCTCGCAAGCTACACCTACGAGGTTCCGAAACCCCTGCACCTCTTTGTCCTCGACATCGACGAGGTGGTGCACACGACGGTCGACGACGAGCACATGTACGTCGATCTCTGGAAGCCGGGCAAGGAGATCACCCGCTTCACCAAGTGACGTTCTTCTCGCAATGCTCGCCGTTGGCACACGATTCCACCTGAACGGTGGCGTGGGAAAGACCGTGACTCTCGAGGACGGTGCGCGCGGATTCCAGAACGTTCGACGAATTCGCGTCACTGGTCAGGTGGACTGTCGCGACATCCATGCCGGTGGTGAGCGTCCAGACGTGTAGGTCGTGAACACCCATCACGCTCGGCAGCGCCGCCAGGTCGGCCTCGACCGCTTCGACGTCGACGTCGGCCGGCGACGCCTGCGTCAGAATGCGCAGCGATGCTGCGGCCAGTTTGATCGCACGCGGCACCACCCAGAGCGAGATGAGAACACCGACGACGACGTCCGCCCACGTCCAGTTGAACAGCAGGACAAGGCCACCGGCGATCAGAACTCCGACGCTACCGACGGCGTCTGCAAGCACTTCGAGGTACGCGCCACGCACGGCCAGGCTGTCCTTGGAATCGCCGCGCAGCATCAGCATCACGACAATGTTCGCGGCCAGACCGGCGGCCGCAGTGATGATCAGGGCGCCGCCCGGGATCTCGGGTTCATTACCGATGCGGCCGATTGCCTCGTAGAAGACCCAGGCGGCGACGGCCAGCAGCATCACGGCATTCGCCATGGCGGTCAGCACTTCGGCGCGGTGCCAACCGAAGGTCCTGGCCGCGGTGGTGCTGCCCTTCTTCGCGAGCAGCAAAGCCGTCAATCCCATGGCCATGCCCACCACGTCGGTGAGCATGTGGCCGGCGTCGGCAAGCAGCGCCAGCGAGTTGATCAGAATGCCGACCGTAGCTTCGAGTACGAGAAATGCAACGAGGATCGCAAGCGCGATCGCCATTTTCTTGATGCGTTGCGGTGACGGCCCTACTCCGACCGAATCTGCTGCCGAGTGGCCGTGTGAATGGCCGTGCCCTGCTCCCATTTGTCCTGTTCCCTCCCAAGTCCTTCTCAGAGCATATGCATACATTCGCATACATACAATGAGTTGCTCAGTGAGCGGGAAAGGCAGAGGTCAGTGATCCGGCTCGTACGCCGGGTGCGGCACAGTGGGCGGCAGAGTGGCGATCGACGAGATGCGCTTCATGCCTGCTACCTGCAAGAGGTCGACCACCAGCGATCGAATCTGGGCAAACACCACCGTCGAGGACAGGCCTGCGTTCTCGACTATCGCCGGTTTCAGTTCCTTCGCCACCGAGCGCAGGACGCGCGCTGCCTCGGCCTGATCAGGCTGCTCCCCCGGCTCCGCCAGGATCATGTCCTTGAGAACTTCGACGGCTTTCGACAAGCGCTCGACCTGAGCCACCAGACGAGGATCGAGGATCTCGTCGTCCCTGACCAACGTCAACGAACGACGCGCGAGCACTCGAATGTTGCGCATCGCGTTGTCGATGGGATCGGCTGTCGCCATGAGCCTTTCGAGGCGCGGTCGACTGTTCCAGTACAGCGGGGAGATTCGGCTGATCTCGCGCCCGCCGAGGAGGTTGCTGCGCAATCCGTCGATGGCACCCTGAGTTGCGCGCGCCTTCTGCAGCGCCTTCACGATCGGGTCCGGGTCGTTCGCGACGAGGCCGTCTGCCACCAGTTGCAGTACCTCTGACGCTGTTCCGAGGATCGATGCAGCATCCTTGCGTGCGCGTCGTACCGGGTGCGTGGGGATGATCGCGACCACCGCGATGCCCACCAAACCACCGACAAGGGCGTCGATCATGCGATCGGGCCCGCCGCTGCCGCCCGGTGGGATCAGCGTCGCCACCAGCACGGCCGAGTTTCCGGCCTGCATGGAGAAGATCGGCCCGCTGTTCAGTAGCACCGCGACGGACATCGCCAGCACGACAACCAAACTGATCTGCCAGGGTCCGCTCCCGATGCCGGAGATGATCAGGTCACCGATTCCGATACCGACCGTGACACCCGCAACCAACTCGAACGAACGTCGTAGTCGGGCGCCCAACGACAGACCGAGCGAGACCACGGCGGCAATCGGCGCGAAGAACGGCGCATGGTGCCCGATCACCGTAGTGGCAACCCACCACGCCAATCCGGCCGCCAAGGCACATTGAATGATCGGTAGCGCCGACGTCTGAAGCCGACGCACCGATTTGCGAGCACGGTCCTTGATACCGGCCCGGCTCGGACGGAAACTGCTAACCGAGGCCAAGCGCTTCGGCGGCGTTGGGATCGCAATCTTCGAGCAGATCTAGGCAGCGTGCGTACTCGTCGGCCTCACCGATCGTCTTCGCGGCCTTGGCCAAGACAGCGACGCAACGGAGGAATCCGCGGTTCGGTTCATGGCTGTAGGGCACAGGACCGAAACCCTTCCAACCGTTACGACGCAGTTGGTCGAGTCCGCGGTGGTAGCCGGTACGCGCGTAGGCGTAGGCAGTGATGGTTTCGCCCTTGTCCAGGGCAGCCTCGGCGAGGTAGGCCCACGCGATGGAGGCAGTGGGATGGTCGGCCGCGACCTGGGCCGGGTCAGCGTGGTTGAGCAGTGCCGATTCCGCCTCGTCGTCGCCGGGAAGCAGAGTGGGCTTGGGTCCGAGCAGGTCACCGAATTGGGTCATGCGCTCATTGTGCCCGCTACGCCTTTCTGCCACAGGACCGCCTCGCCGACGGTCGGAGTTATGCCCGGTACATACCGGTCGTTACCCTGACATGGTCATTGCCGCATAAGACCGAAGGGTTACCCGTGCCGGACTCGAAAGACGACAACTCGAAAAAGAGCGCAGCCCCGAACGGTGCGCCCGAGAAGTCGGCCCCGACCGAACCTGCGACTGTGGCGATCCAGAAGGCAGACAAGAACCCGAAGGCGGACAAGAACTCGAAGGCGGGCGGCGACGCCAAAGCCGCCAGCGCGCCAACCGTCGCGATCCCCAAGGCAACTCAGGCACCCACAGCAACACCAGCAGCAACACCGGCAGCGGCACCGACACCCCAGCCCGAGCCGGAGCCCGCCACCGTCGCGATTCCGAAAGCCGCGCAGCCGACACCGCCACCCCGGCAAGCTCCAACCCCGCCGCCACCGCCACAGCGCGCCGCGCCTCAACCGCCACAGCGCGCCGCACCTCAACCGCAGCAGCGCGCCGCACCTCAACGTGTGGGTGTCGCAGCGACCCCACCGCCGGCCCAGCCGATGCCGACTCGCATCGAGCCTGCCGCGCCGGAAAAAACCAAGCGCAGCGGCAAGGGCTGGTACATCGCGGCAGCAGCGGCCGGCGTCGCCGTCCTCGCGGCAATCGGCATCGCAGTCTTCGTCTCGTCCAACAGCGGTAGCGGCGAAAGCTCACCTGAAGCCCAGGTTCAGACCGCCATCTCGACGTACGTCGATGCTCTTCAGACCGGTGATCTGGCGACTCTACGAACGTCGACGTGTGGCGCGCTGGGCGAGTACTACCGCACTATTCCGGACGCGGCGTTCGCTCAGGTCCACGACAATGCCGTCGCTCAGAAGACGATCCCGCAGGTCGGAGCCGTCGATGCGGTGCGCATCACCGACGACACCGCGATCGCTCAGGTCCAGGCAAGTTTGCCGAGCACCGGCGAACAGTCGTGGCGCACGTTCGACCTCGAGCGCCAGGACGGCACGTGGAAGGTCTGCGATCCCAGCAAGTAAGCACCTGAACAGAAAATGCGCGCCGACGAGAAATTCGTCGGCGCGCATTTTGTTCTGTGAAGCTGAGTTGTGAAGCCGATCAGCCTGCGGACACCGAGCGTCCGGCCGACTTCAGGTCGTTGCACGCCTCGACGACGCGAGCCGTCATGCCTGCTTCGGCCTTCTTGAGGTAGCTGCGCGGGTCGTATGCCTTCTTGTTTCCGACCTCGCCGTCGATCTTGAGGACGCCGTCGTAGTTGGAGAAGAAGTGTCCGGCGATCGGACGGGAGAACGCGTACTGGGTGTCGGTGTCGACGTTCATCTTGACGACGCCGAAGTTCAGCGAATCCTCGATCTCGGACTTCAGCGATCCCGATCCACCGTGGAAGACGAAATCGAAGGGCTGCGAGCCTGCGGCCAGGCCGAGCTTGGCAGCGGCGACCTTCTGGCCCTCTTCGAGAACCTCGGGCTTGAGCTTGACGTTGCCCGGCTTGTAGACGCCGTGGACGTTGCCGAAGGTGGCTGCGAGCAGGTACTTGCCCTGTTCGCCGATGCCCAGAGCATCGACCGTCTTCTCGAAGTCTTCACTCGAGGTGTAGAGCTTGTCGTTGATCTCGGCCTCGACGCCGTCTTCTTCGCCGCCGACGACACCGATCTCGACCTCGAGGATGATGCGTGCAGCCTTGGAGAGGGCGAGCAGTTCCTTGGCGATTGCCAGGTTCTCGTCGATCGGGATAGCCGAGCCGTCCCACATGTGCGACTGGAACAGCGGGTTACGACCGGCGTCGACGCGCTCCTGCGAGATCGCGAGCAGCGGACGCACGTAGGTGTCCAGCTTGTCCTTCGGGCAGTGGTCGGTGTGCAGCGCGATGGTGACGTCGTACTTTGCCGCGATCACGTGTGCGAACTCGGCGAGCGCAACAGCGCCGGTGACCATGTCCTTGACGCCCAAACCGGAACCGAACTCGGCGCCGCCCGTCGAGAACTGGATGATGCCGTCACTGCCGGCGTCCGCGAAGCCCTTGATGGCTGCGTTGATGGATTCGGAGCCGACACAGTTGATGGCGGGGAAGGCAAAGGAATGCTCCTTGGCCCGACCAAGCATCTCGGCATAGACCTCGGGAGTTGCGATAGGCACGGCGGGAGTCCTCCATATACGTGTCGTTCGGAGCGCTCGGCGATGTGAAAGCGCTTCGTGTGGTCCTAGCAGTATGGCAAGTCCGACTCGTCACGTCTCTTTGCGGTCTCGGCCGCCGCCACCGACGCGATGACCTGCGGTGGTGGGAAACACTCAGATTCGGCCGGTACTCTGGCCCCCGTGAATGTGCAGGCAGCAACTGAATCCGTGACGAACCTGGCCTTGCTGCCCGGCTTCCTCGATCCCGTGAACCTCTTGAATTCCTTCGGAACGTGGGTTCTGGTGGGACTACTTCTGGTGGTCTTCATCGAATCAGGGCTGCTGTTTCCGCTCTTGCCCGGCGATTCTCTGCTCTTCACCGCAGGGCTGATCGCGGCTTCCAAGTCCACCGAGATCGAACCGTTCGCGCCGCTGTGGGTGCTCCTGGTGACGATTCCGATCGCCGCGATTCTGGGTGACCAAGTCGGGTTCTACATCGGCGCCAAGGGCGGAACTGCCCTGTTCAAGACGGACGACGCGCGGTTCTTCAAGAAGAAGTACATCGACGAGTCGCATGCCTTCTTCGAAAAGCACGGCCCGATCACCATTATCCTGGCGAGGTTCGTGCCGATCGTGCGTACTTTTGCACCGGTTGTCGCGGGCGCCTCAAAGATGAAGTACTCACTGTTCCTGACCTACAACATCGTCGGCGGCATCCTGTGGGGTGCCGGTGTGACTTTGCTCGGCTACCTCCTGGGGCAGATCGAATTCATCCGCGACAATGTCGACTACATCTTCATCTTGATCGTCCTGGTGTCGGTTCTGCCGATCGTCTTCGAAATCGGAAAGCGAATTCTGGCGTCGAGACGTGGTGAATCGGCGAATACTTCCACTACGGACAATTCGACGGTGACAGTCCCCGAAGACCCCACCCCCTGATTGCAGAACGAGGCGAAGAACTGACCACGATGACGCTCGCATCCGGCAGTTTCTCCCCACTCGAGACTGCCGGGCCCCTGTTGGTCTGGATTATCGTCGTCACGTTCGTCTTCATCGAGTGCGCGATCATCCTCGGGTTGTTTCTCCCTGGCGACTCGCTGCTGATCACAGCCGGAATCGTGCTTGCCGGTCACGAATCCGGTGCAGGCCACGTGTGGGCGCTGTCGGTGGGCGCGATGATCGCTGCCATTGCCGGCAACCAGGTCGGGTACGTCATCGGCCACCGGACGGGCAACCACATCAAAGCCCGTAAGGGCGGCAAGTACTTCACCGAGAAGAATCTGCACCGCGTCAACATCCTGTTGGAGAGACACGGGTTCTGGGCCGTCCTGATCGCCCGCTGGGTTCCGTGGGTTCGCACCTTGTGCCCGATGGTCGCAGGCGCAGCCAAGATGAACCACACGCGCTACACCATCGCGAGCACCATCGGCGCGATCATCTGGGCACCGGTACTCCTGCTGCTCGGTTTCTACGGTGGCTCGTTCCTCGATCGCGTTCCGTGGTTGCTGCCCGCCGTGCTGATCGTGATGATGGTCAGTTTGGTCATCGGCACCGCTTTGGGAATCTGGCAGTACCGCAAGGAAATGGCCCGACCGGCCGAAGACGTCGAGGTCGAAGAGGTTCTCGACTAGAAGCTGTCTGCTCAGTGCAGGTGGCTCTGGTCCCACGCCGGAAGCGGGTCCTCGTAGCGAGTCCAGGCCCGCGGTCCTTCGCGTAGTTCGTCATCGGTCAGCAGAGCCGGATCGAGGATTCGCGACGGCGTCGCCGGGTCGAGTTTCACTCCGATGAACACGATCTCCTGCCCTGGCACCTCCGCTGCCGACGCCCACAGTTGCGCCGGTTCGATGACGAGGTTGGGGCCTGCCTGCGACCAGATAGCGGCGAACTCGGGCCTACTGGCGATCCAGCAGAAGCCTTTGCTTCGCAAGAGTCCCGCGAACTGACCGAGCGCAGCCTCGAGTCGCGCCGGATGGAAGGGTCGCGAGGCTCGATACGTGACGCTGCGTATTCCGTATTCCTCGGTTTCCGGGGTGTGCCCGCCGGCCAGCTCCTCGTCCCAACCGGGTACTTGCGCAGCCAGTTCCGGGTTGTAGAGACCGGTTTCGAGGACGCGATCGAGGGTGACTTTTCCGTGGTCGGTCCGAATCAGTTGAGCAGTGGGGTTGAGCCTACGAAGCGTCGCCTCGACGGTTCCCGCCGCCCGCGGGCTCACCAGGTCGGTTTTGTTCAGCAAGATGACGTCGGCGAACTCCACCTGATCAACCAGGAGATCGGAGATGCTGCGTCCGTCCCCCTCCCCGGCTTCGAGGTTGCGCTCGTCCAGTCGTTCGCCTTTTGCCAGTTCGCCGAGAAAAGTCGACGCGTCCACCACGGTCACCATGGTGTCGAGCTTCGCGAGCGAGCCGAGGCTGAAGCCGTCCTCGAATTCCCAGTCGAAGGTGGCCGCCACCGGCATCGGTTCGGAGATGCCGGTGGACTCGATCACCAACTGATCGAACCGCCCCTCGCGGGCCAGCGCGCCGACGGCGTCGATCAGATCCTCGCGCAGCGTGCAGCAGATGCATCCGTTGGTCAGCTCGACCAACTTCTCCTCCGTGCGATCGAGGTGGCCCTGGCCCGCGACGAGGGCCGCGTCGATGTTGATCTCGCTCATGTCGTTGACGATGACGGCGACCCGACGGCCGTCTCGATTGGCGAGGATGTGGTTGAGGAGTGTGGTCTTGCCTGCGCCCAGAAATCCGGACAGCACGGTTACCGGTAGCTGCTTCATTCCTTAATGGTAACCATTGTCATTATCGACAACGGGAGGCGGGCCTACTGCACTGCAGACGCACTACCCGAGAACTGGCTCTCGGGCCTCGGCAACCCGAAATGATCACGAAGCGTCGTACCCGTGTATTCGGTGCGGAACAGACCGCGATCCTGCAGGATCGGGACCACACGCTCGGTGAAGATTTCGAGTCCACCCGGGTAGTACGGCGGCATGACGTTGAATCCGTCAGCAGCACCGCTGGTGAACCATTCCTCGATCGTGTCAGCCACCTGCTCGGCGGTTCCGGCGAACACCCGGTGTCCGCGCGCACCCGCCAAACGATGAAGCAGTCCCCGAACCGTCGGACGCTCACGCTCGACTATGCCGGCGATCACCTGCAATCTGCTTTGCTTGTTGTCGGTGACATCACCTGCCGCCGCGAACAATTCGACAGGAACCGGTGCATCCAGTTCCAGATTCCGAACATCGGTCCCGGTGAGTGCACCGAGTTGCGCGAGCCCGTACTCCGGCGAAGTCAACTCGTTGAATTCTCGCTCCAGCGCCTTGGCTTGTTCCTCGGTGTCACCGATGAACGGGCTGATTCCCGGCAGAATCTTGACATGATCGGGGTTGCGCCCGAACTGAGCAGCCCTCGACTTGATGTCGGTGTAGAACGCCTGCGCATCGGAAAGTCTCTGGTGCGCTGTGAAAATCGCCTCCGCATACTGACCGGCAAACGCGCGACCGTCGTTGGACGCCCCGGCCTGCACCAGCACCGGGTATCCCTGCGGCGTTCGCGGTGCGTTGAACGGCCCCCGCACCCGAAGATGCCGGCCGACGTAGTTGATCTCGTGAATCTTGTTTCTGTCCGCGTAGATTCCGTTCTCCCGGTCCAGACTGATCGCGTCGTCCTCCCAGCTGTCCCACAACCGCACCACCGCGTCGACGAATTCCCTTGCACGCGAATACCGGTCGCCGTGGTCCGGATGCTTGGCCAGCCCGAAGTTGGCGGCAGCCAGATCCGTACCCGTGGTGACGATGTTCCACCCAGCGCGTCCGTTCGAGATGTGGTCGAGTGAGGCGAACAGCCGAGCCAGGTTGTACGGCTCGTAGTACGTGGTCGACGCCGTCGCGATCAATCCGATCCGCTCGGTTGCCACTGCAATGGCCGTCAACAAGGTGATCGGCTCCAACGTCCCTGCGGGACCGTGCTCGACGTCGCTGCGCAACGCGGGACCGTCGGCGAAGAAGATTCCGTCGAACTTCGCCGCCTCAGCAGTGCGAGCGATCTCCTGGAAATACGTGACGTCGAACAGACGTTCCGGTGTTGTCCACGGATGACGCCACGCCGCTTCGTGATGACCGGCGGGGTGGATGAACGCGTTGAGGCTCAGTTGGCGCGGAGAATCAGACATGCCTGAATGCTGGCAACTGCCGCCGCAGTCCGACAGGGTTAGGGTTCGCGTGATTCCAACTCGGGGTTGGCAGCTCGGTATCGTCACATGGGTGAGCCGCGTAGTTGTAGCCGAGTTCGTACCGTCCGGATCGACAGCATCGGTTCTTCACCAGTGGTGTGAGGTCTTCGCCGAAGGCCAGCGTCACCTGTCCGGAACTGCGCCGACAGCGACGGCGCTGATGGAAATGATCGAGGCCGAGGACGGTTCGGCCGATGTATGGCGTTGGATCGCACGCGACGGCGGAACGGACGAGGTCCTCGGTATCGCCCAGGCGCGACGCAACTCGGCGGAACCTGATCTCGCAGAGTTTCGGATGTACGTGACACCCCACGCGCAGCGACGAGGGGTAGGACGAGCGCTTGCCGAACTCGCCGAAGTCGACATCGCCGGGTTCGGCGTGCGAAGAATCAGAGTGACGGCGCTCGTCGGAAGCGCAGCCGAGCATTTCCTGGGATCGTTCGACGGCCACCGTGTGTTGCTTCGGTTGGCCAACCAGGTTCAGCACCTCAGCCCTCCCACCGCACACAGTGCCCGCCCCGGCTATCGAATCGTCAGTTGGCGCAACCGAACCCCGGACGAGCTGGTCCACTCCTTCTCGGAGGCATTGAACCGACTCCTCGACGCGCCGGGCGCCGAACTGCATATGCCCGAACGTAATTGGGGAGCCGACGAGGTCAGATCGTGGGAACAGAAGATGACGGGTGGCTCTCAGGTACTCCTGGTGTGCTGCGCGGTCGACGACAGCGTCGGCGAAGTAGCCGCAGCGACAGTGGTGACGGTGGACGAACATGACAGCACCCACGCATCGCAGCACGACACCGTGGTACTTCCCCAGCACCGCGGACACGGTCTCGCTCGGTGGGTCAAGGAGCAACAAGCGTCTGTGTTGGCAGCTGAATTTCCCTCGCTGCGAAGAATTTACACAACGGTGAACGCGGAAAATCACCCGATGCTGACCGTCAATCGGAGCCTGGGATACCAGACCGTTGCGGAGCGGATCCTGGTGGAGATCAGGAGAGTCGAGAGTGCGTTGCACAAGCCTCGGTGACGATCTTCCTCCACAGGAGCGGGTGAGACTGCCAGAAGTTGTGCGCGACACCGTCGATGACCTCGAAACTACCGTTAGGCACGAGCTCGGCCAGTTGCTGCAACGGCCACGACGGGCGAATATCGTCGGCCGCCGCGAGAAATGTCATGGGCACGGGTGAGTCGGCCAACTGCCGAAACAGCTGTGGTTCATGGATCCATTCGATGAACGATTCTTGAAGCGATTGCCAGACAACAGGTTCCCAAGGTATCTGCGGGTCCGGCTCGATTCCCGCTTCGTACTGCTTCGACCAGGTCCGGTCCTTGTGGAGGCCGTGCCCCGCGATGCCGACGACGCCGGACACCGATTCCGGACAGTCGAGTGCGTACCGCACCGCCAAGTCGGATCCCCACGAGTGCCCCAACACGACCCAGCTGTCGATCTCGAACGTGCGTCGGACGAGTTCGAGGTCCGCAACCGCCTGCGCCATCGTATGAGCGCCGCCACCGGACCGGCCGACTCCGCGTGGCTCAGGGCACCACGCGCGCATTCCTTCCGGAACCAGCTCGTCGTGAGCAAGATAGTGAACGCATCCCGGGCCGCCGGAGAGAACCAGAACGTCCGCCCCTGCCCCACCGACATCGATGTGAAGACGTACGCCGTCCGCGTCGACCACGTGCCGGGATTCCATGAGGGAAAAGCCTAACGCTTACGCGGGTATCCAGCCGCCGAGACGACAAAGGCCGCCTCCATGAGCATCCACCCACCCACCTGCACCGAGAGGTCTCGCTCGGGCACGCTCGACGAGCGCACGGTTCCGGCGGCAAAGGTGGCGATGTCGCCGGACAGACTCGGCAACTGAGCATCCTTGGTCCAGTCGTGCCCGAACAGCGGCAGACCTTCGATCTGCAGTCTGTTGTTCCAGGCAGCTTCCGCGGAGGACAGAACGATCTGCGCTGCGAGTTCGCGCGCTCGCAGGTCCTCGTGAGTCTCCCAGGACAGGTTCACCACCACGAACGCCAGGTAGCGAGCCAGGATTGCGTTGAACAGCCCGCCGTCGCCTCCGCCACCGCCCGTGATGACTCCGTACTCGGTCATTCCGTCGTACACCGCGTCGACGAGTTTGTGGACTCGCTCGCGGTGACGCGGCTCGCCCAATCGCGTCGACAACTCGGTTTCCAACCCCAGCGTGACGCCCTGACAGTACGAATAGATCGCGCGCTCGAGGGTGCCGTCGCGGCGGATACCGTCGAAGATCAGTCCGGAGTCCGGATCCCGCAGCGTCTCGTCGATCCAGTCGGCCGTTGCCTGCGCACGCCAGAGTTTTCCGGTGCGCGCCAGCATGATTCCGGCGGGTCCGTTTGCCGGTGTGTTGTAGAAATCGGAACCTTTGCACCACGGAATACCGCCGCCGTCGGCCGGGGACCACGAATCGAAGAGTTGCGATTCGAGCGCCTGGACCGCGGTCCGGTGATCGACCGAGAACATACGTTGAGCACGTTCGAGCGAGAGGCCCAGCCACGCCATGTCGTCGTAATAGTTGTTGGTCCACGCCGAGACGTTGCGGACCCGCACACTGCGGGCAACCTTCGCCACCCGGCGACGACGCTTGGGCGTCGGGTCACGTTCGAGCGCGTCGATTGCAGTGTCGAGCAGGTGTGCTTGCCACCAGTAGTGCCACGGCTTGAACATCCGCTCGCGCCGAACAGCAGGCCAGGCAACCACGCCGAGTGCTGTCCGGGGCAGTCCCCACAGGCGCCGAAGGTGACGACTGACTATCGCGCCCTCAGCCGCATCGGCTCGCTCTGCCCACACTTCCTGCATAACTACCTATCCTGTCTGGTCGAGGCGCTACGCGCTAGCCGGAATTCGCGAGCGAGATCAGCGGGAATCGGCGAGATCGGCATGCTCACGTACCCACGCGTGCATCGCAATGCCGGCCGCGACGCCGGCGTTGATGCTGCGAGTCGACCCGAATTGCGCGATCGAGACCGTCATGGACGCAACCTCTTTCGCATGATCGGTCACTCCGGGCCCTTCTTGACCGAACAGCAGGATGCACTCTCGCGGCAGGCTTGCCGTTTCCAGCGGCACCGACCCCGGGGTGTTGTCGACGGCCACGATCGTGAGTGAATTCTCACGGGCGTACTCGACGAGCTCGCTGATGTCGGCGTGGTGAACGATGTGTTGGTATCGATCGGTCACCATGGCGCCCCGCCGATTCCAGCGCCGACGCCCCACGATGTGGACCGCGGCCGCAGCAAACGCGTTTGCCGTGCGAACCACCGTGCCGATATTGGCGTCGTGCGCGAAGTTCTCAATGGCGACATGCATCGTGTGACGGCGCGAGTCGATGTCCTCGACTATCGCTTCCCGCGTCCAGTACCGGTACTCGTCCAAGACGTTTCGACGATCACCCTCGGCGAGGAGTACGGGGTCGTAGCGCTCGTCTGTCGGCGGTTCCGTGTCGTGCTCCTCGGCCCACGGCCCGACGCCGTTGGGGTTCTCGCCCCACTCGGTGGGTCCCGGTTCACCGGCCCCACCGGAGACGTCGTCGGCTGCGACTTCGGTCATCAGTACACCTCGTTGGAATCTGCAGCCACCGTGAAGCCGTGCGTGGTCTGATCGTTGACACACGAGACGTCTGTCGCGGTGGTCGTACAGGTGAAACCCAGTTTGCTCAGCGGTTGACCGGCCGCCAACACCGGATCGGCGTCGGGACCGCCCGAGGTGTACACCTCTCCGCCCGAACACATGAAAGCACCCTCACCCTCGTCGGTGACGCGAATACCGTTGCCCCAGTTGACCATGCAGCTCTCCGGCCGCGGCGGAACCGGAGTGGTCGTTCCCTCGCACCCGGCTTCGATTCTGGTGGGCAACTTGATGATGCCGCACTGGAAGTTCCCGTCGGGAGTGGTGAAGTAGTACGACTCGTTGCGCTCGAACTGCACGTCCGTGAGCGTCGTCGTCGGTGGCAGCGTCGTGGTCGGTGGTTCGGTGGTCGTGGGGACGACGGGCGCGACGGTGGTGGTTGTCGTCGGCACTGCGGTAGTGGTGGTCGAACTTGGCTGCGCCGCTACGGTCGGCGCTGAATCCGCCTCCCCGCCGCACCCTGCGAGCACGAGCGCCGACCCGACGCCCAACAAGACGAACCCCACCCGAACACGAACCACCCGACTACCTCCACACACGTCATCTTGGCCCAGCAACAGCCGACAGTGCACTCTATCGTGTGGTCGACTAAGTGCTGGTGACGCGCTTGTTCATCAGCCGTGAGAGCCACGCGGGCGAGAACCGCGACGCACTGAGAAAGAGCTTCGCCTGCGTTCCGACCGGGTAGTGAACCTTGTGTACGCGTCCGGCGCCGCGTGTGGCCGCCCACAGTTCCTTCGCGACGTCGGTGGCAGTCAGCTTGATACCCAACGATCTGGTGGCTCCGGTGTCCATTCCAGTGACCATCGCGGTCTGGACGAACAACGGCCAGAGCGCGAGAACACGGATGTCGTGCTGCGCCCATTCCAGATCGAGCGCCTCGGTCAGGCCGCGGATCGCGAACTTGGTTGCACCGTACGTCGCCAGTTCGGGCTGGCCGTAGATCGCCGAAGCGGAGCACAGATTGACCACCTGAGCGCCGACGGTATCGCGGAGGTACGGGAAAGCCGTGTGCGTGCCGTTGAGGGTGCCGGTGATGTTGATGTCGACCATTCGGCGATGCGCCGCAAGAGAAATATCCTCGAACCGTCCCGAGGAGAGCACGCCCGCATTGTTGATCAGGATGTCCAGACGCCCGGACTCCCCGGCAAAATCGGCCAGACACTGCGCCCATCCGGCAGGATCGGTGACATCCAGGACACCCGTCACGACGCTCCCACCGAAACCGTCGATCGCGGCCTTCAAGGAGGCAAGGCCGGCGTCGTCGATGTCGAACGCGCCGACGCGGTATCCGTTGCGCGCGAACAACAGCGACGTCTCCCGCCCGATTCCAGCCGCAGCACCGGTGATGAAGACGTTCGGTTCGCTCATCCGGTCAGGCTATCCTGGATATGGAGGAAATCTGATGAATCACCGTCGCGTCGTACACACCGTATGTTTCATCGCGGTGGGATATCTGATCGTGCTCGCGGTGTGGCTCGGATGGCTGGTCGAGCACACCCCACCTGGCACTCTGCCCTATCAGATCGGCGGGCTACTCGCTGCTTTCGGCTCCGTACTCGGATTCGGAATGGCCTGGGCCAATCGCCCGACCCGCGCCGAGCGCAAGCTCGAAAAGCACGGCCTCGAAGGGTGGGCACGAATCGACAAAGTCACACCCCTGCGTCGAACCGTCGACGGCGAGTTGGCCAAGCTCGCACTCCGCCTCACGGTTCCAGGTTCCGATTCGTACTCGGGCCGGATCGAGTACGAGATCCGACCCGAGTTCAAAGACAAGATCACTCCCGGATCCACGGTCACCGTCATGGTGGACCCGAAGAACCGAGACCGAATCATGCTGTGCCCGTGAAAAACTAGACGCTCTTCTTGCGTCCCAGCGCCAACATGCCCTCCACCAGCATCAGTTGCGCTCCCGCGTACGACGCCAGGATCACACCCTCGGCAGCGGCACGGCCGGCGGTCCCGCGGATGAACAGTCGACGCACCACGATCAGCCCGTCGGACGCGGTGAAGAGCACTCCGCCCAATCCGAGCCAGGAGCGTCGATCCTTGTTCGGGACGACAACGTCGAGCACGGCCTTGGACTGCGGTGCCAGAGCGGGGTCCGCCGACAACGTCGAGGTGGTTCCCAACATCAATCCGTATCCGGTGAGCGGCGTCGACACGCTCGGTGCCTTGGCACGGAGCAGACCGGACGCCGTCGACCAACCGCTCATGCGGGGTTTGAGGGCAGCACGGGTCGGCCGTGCCCCGCGGCGCAGGAGAAGAGCCGAGTAACTGGCCTGCATCACCGCGAACGAGGACGCGCCCTTGATCAGACGAGCATCGTTGTCCGGGTCGATCATGAACACGTCGCCGACGGTCGCAGCGGCGAGGCCGGCGAGAAGCAGTGCGGTATCGGCTGTTTCCGTCTCCGAGCGCTTGCGCAGCACTCGGGCCGCCAAGGCAGGTGCAATCAGCGGCTTCGCGATCTGCTGAACCCGCTCGTTACCGACCACTGCCCCGACCACCGTCGCTGCCGTCGCCGCCGCAAAAACTGCGTGCTCGATGCCCCACTTGCCCGCCATCACAATCCTCCTGTTGGTTACACGTCCAACAGCGACCGTACTGGGTCACTCAGGCAGCATCGCCGGATTTGACGTCCGCGCCGTAGACATCGACGTATTCCTGCCCCGACTGGTCACAGAGCACTGACATCAATTCGTCCGTCGCCGCGCGCACGACGGCCTGGTAGCCACGAAGTTCGCGGTACCGAGAGAAGTCGATCGGCTCCCCTACCGTGATCCGGACCTTGCTGAAGCGCCACATCCGCGTACCCGGCGGGTTGACTGCGTCGCCGCCGTGCACGACGACGGGAATGACCGGCGCCCCGGTTTCCAAGGCGACACGAATCGCTCCGGTCTTTCCCTTGTACAGGCATCCGTCGGGCGATCGCGTTCCCTCGGGATAGATCCCCCAGACTCCGCCTTTGTCGAGAATTCCGATGGCCGTGTCCAATGCCGCACGGGAGGCATCGGCGCCACTACGGTCGATCGGCACCTGACCCGCCCCACCGAAGAACCAGCGCTGCATCGCGCCCTTCACACCGGTCCCGGTGAAATATTCACTCTTCGCGACGAAGGTGATGCGCCGGCGCACCATGAGAACCAGGAAGAACGAGTCGACGACTGCCCGATGGTTTCCGGCGAGAATCACCGGCCCTTTCTTGGGGATGTGGTGCTGCCCCTCGATCGTCGGCCGCCCGAACAGCCAGAGGACCGGGCCGATCAGAACGTATTTGAACAGCCAATAGAGCACAGGGCATCACCTTTTCCGTCTAGTAGACAGTGTCTACGTCCAGAATAATAGACACTGTCTTCCATGACTGTCAGCAGCCTTCGCGAAACACTCGTCGCCACCGGCGTCGAGATTCTCGATGCCGACGGCGCCACAGAACTGACGCTACGGGAGATCGCGCGCCGGGCGGGCGTGTCGCACGGCGCCCCGCGGAGATACTTTCCGACCCACAACAGCCTGCTTGCCGCAATTGCCTCACACGGCCTGCGCGATCTCACCGAAAGACTCCAACCGGCACTTGTCGGCAAACAACCCGCTCGTAGCCGATTGATCTCGGCAGCAATCGAATACGTGTCATTCGCCCAGGAGCGGCCGGCGATGTTCGAGTTGATATTTCGCCACGACCTCCTCGAAGCCGCCGGCAGCAACCTCCGAGAGTCGTCACTCCCGCTCTTCGCCGCCCTGCAAGCCGTGACCGAAGAGGCCGACGCGTCCGATCCCACCACTTCTGCAGTGACCATCTGGACCGGAACCCACGGCATCGCAGTGCTGGCGGCAAATCGAAGCCTCGCGCTCGTTGCACCCGGCCTCGACATCGCGGCACTGGTCACCACGAGTGTGACGGACCACCTTCTACGGACTCGTTGATTTACATAGTTACCCTATGCAATAATATTTTTCGTGACAGATGAAGAGCAGCAACTGCACGAACTACTCGTCAACCTCGTGAGCAACACGCACCGCTTCGCGAAGCTGGCAGGTTCTTTCGCGTCCGATCAGTACCCACGCGCCTGGCTGCGCGCGCTCTCACTCCTCGAGGAATACGGCGAAATGCGGATCAGCGATTTCGCTCGACTCGACAGAAGCTCGCAGCCCTCTGCCACTGCCCTACTGCGCAAACTCGGCGAGAACGGTTACGTCGAACGCCGCGCCGACCCGGAGGACGCCCGCGCAGTGCGCGTCGCCATGACCGAGAAGGGTCGAAAGATCCTGAACGACGGCCGAAACGAGATCGCCGACGCTCTAGTCCCCCACTTCGTCGAACTCGGGCCCGAGCAGATCAAGAAACTGGCCGACGGATTGGCCGAATTGCGGTCCATCATCAAGACTTCCGACCCCAGCTGAAATACCCACCACTGAAAAAGGAGGTGGCCGTGAGCAACACGACCGCGACATCAACGCACCAGAACGAGGCTCCGCCGAGCCTCCTGAAACAACCGAAAGCGGTGTGGGCGGTAGCCTTTGCCAGCGTCATCGCCTTCATGGGCATCGGATTGGTCGATCCGATCCTCAAGCCGATCGGCGAACAACTCGACGCCACACCGTCGCAGGTTTCGCTCCTGTTCACCAGCTACATGCTCGTCACCGGCGTGGCCATGCTCATCACCGGTGTGGTGTCCAGCCGCATCGGCGCCAAGAAAACGCTTCTTGTAGGCCTTGCCATCATCATCGTGTTCGCCTCTCTGGCAGGCGCTTCCAGCACCATCGGCCAGATCGTCGGATTCCGTGCCGGCTGGGGACTGGGCAATGCACTCTTCATCGCAACGGCACTGGCGGCCATCGTCGGCGCGGCCAGCGGCGGCGTCGCACGGGCGATCATCCTGTACGAGGCTGCACTGGGCATCGGTATCGCGGTTGGACCGCTGGTCGGCGGCGTTCTCGGTGACATCAGCTGGCGCGCACCGTTCTTCGGCGTCGCAGCCCTGATGGCGGTTGCTTTCATTCTCATCGTCGTGATGCTTCCGAGCGCACCCAAGCCCGAACACCACACATCCATCGCTGCACCGTTCCAGGCGCTGCGGCACCGCGGGCTACTCACCGTTGCCATCACCGCGCTGCTCTACAACTACGGATTCTTCACGCTGCTCGCGTACACACCGTTCCCCCTCGACATGGGGGCGTACCCGATCGGTTTCATCTTCTTCGGATGGGGCCTGATGCTGGCGATCTCGTCGGTCTTCCTCGCCCCTCGACTGCAACGACGCTTCGGCACACTACCGATGATGATGCTGGCGCTGACACTGTTCGCACTCGACCTCGGCATGATGGCGCTCTTCACCGAGAACAAGATCGTCTTGATCGTGGGTGTCGTCCTCGCCGGGTTGTTCCTCGGTGTGAACAACACACTCATCACCGAAACCGTCATGATCTCGGCGCCCGTGGAACGGTCGACCGCCTCGGCTGCTTACAGCTTCGTTCGATTCGTCGGCGGCGCCGCAGCTCCGTGGGTAGCCGGCAAGCTCGGCGAGTCCAACGTCCACATGCCGTTCTGGGTCGGCGCGGTGCTCACCCTCGCTGCCGTGTTCGTCCTGTCGAGCGGACGCAAGGTCCTCGCACACGTCGACGACCACGATCCCGCGCCGCACAGCGTCGACGAAGCACTCGCCGTCACCGTAGGCGACTGACCCTGTGAGTGGTTGAGGAGTGCAGGGACTCCTTAACCACTCACGGGGCGTCAGCTCAGGTTCAGATCTTCCAGGCCCAGCAGCGATCGGTACTCGACGCCCTCGGCGCCGATAATCGCGTCCGCACCCGTCGCGCGATCGACGACGGTAGCGACTCCGACCACTGTGGCCCCTGCCTCGCGCAGAGCCTTCACTGCTGTCAACGGAGAATTGCCCGTCGTGGTCGTGTCCTCGACAACCAGGACACGCTTGCCCACGATGTCCGGGCCCTCGATCTGACGCTGCATCCCATGAGCCTTCGCAGCCTTGCGAACGACAAACGCGTCGATCGGGCGTCCGGGAGCGTGCATCACCGCCATCGCAACCGGATCGGCGCCCATCGTCAAACCTCCGACGGCGTCGAAATCCCAGTCCGCGACCAGTTCACGCAGCAGCGAGCCGATCAGCGGCGCCGCCTTGTGGTGAAGTGTCGCGCGGCGAAGGTCGACGTAGTAATCGGCTTCCTTGCCCGAAGACAGCGTCACCTTTCCGTGTACAACAGCCAATTCGCGCACCAGCGCAGCCAAATCCTCACGATCGCTCATGAGTGCTCAGCCTACCGACCACTGGCTTATGTTCGGCTTCTGCCTCTGGGCTACGTTCGGCTGCTGCCTCTGGGCTACGTGCGCCCGCGGCCTCGTCCGACGATGTTGGTCAACCGGCGAACCAGCCCCTTGGGAACCAGACGCCCAGCCGTCGTGAGGACCTTGTACTGAATTCCCGGAATGCTGATGACCTTGTCGTCACCGAGATCCTTCATCGACGCCGCAACCACCTGGTCGACGCTCAACCACATCGGCTTGGGGATCGTGGACATCTCGATGCCCGCACGCTCGTGGAACTCGGTGCGGATGAAGCCCGGGCACAGCGCCTGAACGCGCACTCCCGTCCCGGCCAACCCGCCGGAAAGCCCTTCGGTGAACGAGATGACATAGGCCTTGCTTGCCGAATACGTCGAACCCCGCCCGGACAGCAGGCCCGCGACGCTCGCCACATTGACAATCGTTCCGTGCGCCGACGCGATCATGCTGGGCAGCGCCGCACGGGTCAGCCGCATCACGGCGGTGACGTTGACGTCGAGTTGAGACTGAAGAAGCGCCGGATCTGCAGTCCAGAACTCGCCGGAGGTACCGAATCCGGCGTTGTTCACCAACACCTCGACGCCCTTCTCCAGACGAAGCGCGACGGTGTCGCGTCCAGCCTCCGATGCGAGATCGGCAACCAGAATCTCCGACTCGGTGCCGAACATCGTCTTCAACTCGGACGCGAGGTCGTGCAATCTGACCTCGTCACGTGCGACGAGAACCAGGTCGTATCCGAGGGAGGCGTATTTCTTGGCGAAACCGGCGCCGAGACCAGAGGTAGGTCCGGTCACCAGGGCAACGGGACGCACAGGGCGATCCGAGTGGGAAGTCGACATACCGGCCACGCTAGTGGTTATCGCGGCTGGACGGGAACCTTAAAGGTCAGTCGACCGGGCGAATTGTGCCCGAGCGCTGCGACGCCGGACGCTGAGCCGGCTTGTCAGCCGCCTCGGGCTTGCGCAGCGATTGATCCGGACGTGGCGCAGATTCCCGCGGTGCAGGCTCACGCGGTGCGGACTCACGCGGGGCAAATTCACGCGGCGGAGCTTCACGGGGCGGCTGCTCTTGACGCGAACGGGGCTGTTCTACCGGATCCGGAGTTGGGCGAGACTTCTCGGCGCCCGGCCGCGGGCGGCTCGGATCGTGATCGACCTCGAGTTCGTTGGGATCGGTGACGGGAGGCAGGACATGCAGAATGCCGGACAGGCGCGCAACCGACTCGATTGCAGCGTCCCAATCCCGGCCGTTACTGGTCACCGGAAGCGAACCGAGCGTCCACTGCCCTTCGCTCCACAGCATGCTGATCGACGACGGAACCGATTCGGTGAACGCCACCATGCGCTGATCACAGACACGACGTGCGATCTCGAGATCGGTCGCGAAGACGACTCGTGAACCGATCGCACCCAGCAGGTTCAGGTCGCCGTCCTTGGGCGGAGCCGTCGATTTCAACCGAAGATCGATGTCGACGTCCGACCCGATCTCGCGGCGAACGGCGACGATGGTTGCGGTCTCTTCCAGGTCGAACAGCACGAACTGCTCTCCGCGACGACGGCCTCGGACGACGTCGGTGGCAGTCAGGTAGTCCTGCTTCGCCATGACCGCGCGATGCCATTCGCCCGCCAGCTGATCGTCAGTGGCCGTGTACGTGTATCCCTGCGCCTTGGCCCAGATCTGACGCACTCGCCCGGATTGATCTCGCCTCGTCCTGTCGACGTACAGGAGCGCACCCGCGCCTGCGAGTGCAATTGCTGCCAGTCCGAACCACATTCCAGTCATCACCCTCCAGGGTAGCGACTCGCGGCCTCAACCTCCCGCGACACCCTGGTGGACTCGCCTGATGTGTCGTGAACGACTCAGTTGCCGAACTTCGGCAACGACGTACTCAGAATCGTGTTGGCGGTCATCGTGCCGTTCTCCACCGGAGTTCCGTCGACGACGATGTTGTCTCCTGGTTGCAGATCGGCGATCGTGGCGCGGTTGAGCGCGATGAGGGTGGTGTCGGCTGTGGTCAGAACCGTCACCTGCGATCCACCGATCGAATCGATGACCAACGTGCCGCCGTCGTTCGACTTGACGGTGCCGACGGCTCCCCCGGCGTCGCCGATGACTTCGCCGAGCCCGCCCGGGAGCTGGCTGAGCGGGGAATCCGTCGTCGGAGTCGGTGCCGTGGTGCTCGCCTTCGGCGGTGTGGTGGTCGGCGCCTGCGTCGTGGTTGTCGGGGGAACGAAAGCGGTCTGGGTGCCCTTGTCGTTCGAACCGAACGCCGAGAACGCGATGATCGCGATCACGGCGACCAGGATCCCGACCACGCCGGCGGCCACCCATGTCGCGAGCTTGCGCTTCTTGCCGCCTCCCGACGACCCGTCTTCGATGAACGGCTGTTCCGGCGGGACACCACCGCCACCACCGGCAACCGGATACTGCTGTGTATTTCCGTACTGCTGCGTACTTCCGTACTGATCCGTGGTCCCGTACTGCTGGGCCGTGTACGGCGGATAGGCCTGCGTCGCTCCGGGCGGCGGCGCCTGCGGATCGAACTGCGGGTTGTAGGCAGGGAACGCCTGAGTGGGATTCGGCTGCTGCCCCTGCTGCCCCAAGTACTCCGTGTTCTGATCCGGGCCACCGTAGGGATACTGCTGTGCCCCCGGCTGCTGACCGAAATACTCCGTCGGCTGGTTCGGATTCTGGCCGGACACCGTCCCGTACTGCTCTGTCGGCTGGTCGGGCGTACGCCCCCACACCTCGGTGGCCTCGGGATCCTCACGGCGCGGCCCACCCGAGTTACGCGGATCGTTCTGATCGGTCATGCCTGGCTCACCTTCGGTTGGGACGAAAGAGCGTCGAAGTCGTTCGGAGAGGCGCGGGTGCAGACATCCCCAGTTCGAGCATCCAGCCATCCAGGGTAGAACAAAATGCGAATGCCCCGCCGATCCACTTGGATCGACAGGGCATTCCACTTACCGAATCAGGACAGAACCAACTGATCCGCGTCCTCACTGACACCGACGTGCACGGTGTCGCCGTCCTGGACCTTGCCGGCCAGGAGCAGCTTGGCGAGCTGGTCGCCGATCGACTGCTGAACGAGTCGACGCAATGGCCGAGCGCCGTACAGCGGGTCGTAGCCGCGCACCGCGAGCCACATCCGAGCCGCACCGTTCACCTCGAGGGTGAGACGACGCGCAGCCAGACGCTTCTGCAGCTGCTCGAGCTGGATGTCCACGATGTGCTCCAACTGCTCTTCGGAGAGCGAGTCGAAGACGACCACGTCGTCGAGACGGTTGATGAACTCCGGCTTGAACGCGTGGCGTACCGCGTCCATGACCTGCTCCCGCGTGCCACCGGATCCCAGGTTGGAGGTCAGGATCAGGATGGTGTTGCGGAAGTCCACCGTGCGGCCTTGACCGTCGGTGAGTCGGCCTTCGTCGAGCACTGCAAGCAGGACGTCGAACACGTCAGGGTGTGCCTTCTCGACCTCGTCGAAGAGGACCACCGAGTACGGGCGTCGCCGAACTGCTTCGGTGAGCTGGCCGCCGGCTTCGTAGCCGACGTAGCCCGGAGGGGCACCGACGAGTCGGGCCACCGAGTGCTTCTCACCGTATTCGCTCATGTCGATACGGATCATCGCGCGCTCGTCGTCGAAGAGGAAGTCCGCCAAGGCTTTGGCGAGCTCCGTCTTACCGACGCCGGTCGGGCCGAGGAACAGGAAGGAACCGGTGGGCCGATTGGGGTCGGCGACACCTGCTCGGGCGCGGCGAACCGCATCCGAGACGGCGACGACGGCGTCGGTCTGGCCGACGACGCGCTTGCCGAGTTCGGACTCCATGCGGAGCAGTTTCTCGGTCTCGCCTTCCATCATCCGGCCGGCCGGAATGCCGGTCCAGGCTGCGACCACGTCTGCGACGTCGTCCGGCCCGACCTCTTCCTTGAGCATCACGTCACCGTCGGAGGCGGCTCCGGAAGCGACTGCTGCCTCTTCCAGTTCCTTCTCCAGCGCCGGGATGCGGCCGTAGCGCAACTCGGCTGCCTTGCCCAGATCGCCGTCACGCTCAGCGCGTTCGGACTCTCCTCGCAGGGTTTCGAGCTGTTCCTTCAGCACGCGCACCGAGTCGATGGCCTGCTTTTCGTTCTGCCAGCGGGTGCTGAGCTGATTGAGCTTTTCGCGATCGTCTGCGAGTTCCTGACGCAGCTTCTCGAGCCGAGCCTTGGACGCGTCGTCTGTCTCCTTCTCGAGTGCCACTTCTTCGATTTCGAGTCGGCGAACAGTGCGTTCCACCTCGTCGATCTCGACGGGTCGCGAGTCGATCTCCATACGAAGTCGCGATGCGGCTTCGTCCACGAGGTCGATGGCCTTGTCCGGCAGGAACCGCGAGGTGATGTACCGGTCCGACAGCGCGGCAGCAGCCACCAACGCGGAGTCGGTGATGCGTACGCCGTGGTGAACCTCGTAGCGCTCCTTGAGACCGCGCAGGATGCCGATGGTGTCCTCGACCGAGGGCTCACCGACGAGCACCTGCTGGAAACGACGCTCGAGTGCTGCGTCCTTCTCGATGTACTTGCGGTACTCCTCGAGCGTGGTGGCACCGACCAGCCGCAGCTCACCGCGGGCGAGCATCGGCTTGATCATGTTGCCTGCGTCCATCGCGGATTCACCGGTGGCGCCGGCGCCGACGATGGTGTGCAACTCGTCGATGAAGGTGATGACCTGTCCGGCACTGTTCTTGATGTCGTCGAGAACTGCCTTGAGGCGTTCCTCGAATTCACCGCGGAACTTGGCACCGGCGACCATGGACCCGAGGTCCAGGGACACGACGGTCTTGCCTCGAAGCGATTCCGGGACGTCACCCGCGACGATGCGTTGGGCAAGGCCCTCCACGATCGCGGTCTTGCCGACGCCGGGCTCACCGATGAGTACCGGGTTGTTCTTGGTACGACGCGAGAGCACCTGCACGACACGGCGAATCTCGGTGTCGCGACCGATCACCGGGTCGAGCTTGCCGCTACGTGCAGCTTCGGTGAGGTCGGTGGAGTACTTTTCCAGTGCTTGGTAGGTGCCTTCGGGCTCCGGGCTGGTGACGCGAGCGCTGCCGCGGACGGTGGTGAAGGCTTCACGCAATGCGTCCTGGGTAGCGCCATGACGTACGAGCAACTGCGCGACGTCGGAGTCGCCGCCGGCCAGTCCGTAGAGGACGTGCTCGGTGGAGACGTACTCGTCGTCCATCTCGGTGGCGAGGTGCTGAGCAGCAGTGAGTGCCGCGAGTGCCTCACGCCCGAGTTGCGGGGTGGAGCTTGCGCCGGTCGTCTTAGGCAGGCGATCGACGATTGCCTGTGCTTCACGGTGTACGACCGTGGGGTCGACGCCTACAGCTTTGAGTAGTGGGGCAGCGATGCCGTCGGTCTGGTCGAGCAATGCGACCAGCAGATGGGCAGGCCGGATATCGGGATTACCCGCCGACGACGCCGACTGCAGTGCAGCCGTCATCGCAGCCTGGGTCTTGGTTGTTGGTGTGAACGAGTCCACTTGTCACCTTTCTGGCGAAGTCGAACGGGAAGAGCCGCGACCGGTTGGTATTGCGACTGTGTCAATATGCTCAACGCGGACAAACTTGAGTCTATTCCGCTCAAGTTTGTTTTCGCCAGGCCGAGTTGGTTTCGTAGGTCACATTTTCAGCCGTACTAGAATTGTGGCGAGAGTTGCAGCTGGTGCGAAAGGGGGATGGATTGGATCCGACAGTGATCGCCCGTCTGCAATCCAGCCTCGATTCTCTGACCGACGACGAAGAGAGCCGTGCGCACTTCTCGGCAGTGTTCTACACCGGCCTCTTTGCGGAACATCCTCTGTACCGCTCATTGTTCCCGGCCGGGATGGAATCGCAGGGGCACCGTTTCTTCAGAGCGATCGAGTTCGTCGTCAAGAACCTTCCCCAGCATCGTCGGATCCGGAAGTTCCTCACCCAACTCGGCCGCGATCATCGCCGCTACGGCGTCGAGCGTGAGCACTACGAGGCTGCCGGTGTTGCACTCGAGCGCGCAGTTCGGTCGATGTACGGAACCAGCGCGCACAGTCGCTACAAGTGGACGCAGGAACTGGAGGACGCCTGGTCTCAGTTCACCGACCTCGTCGTGAGCACGATGGCCGACGGCGCCGAGTCCGATACGACCCCGGCACTCTGGGGCGCAACCGTGGTCAGCCACGAACGAGTCCTCGACGATCTGGCGATAGTGCGCCTCGAAGCCGACCCACCCATTCCGTACGGGGCGGGACAGTACGTCGGCGTTCAGATTCCGCAGCGTCCGAAAATGTGGCGGTACTACTCACCGGCGATTCCGACCAACCCTTTCGGTCAGCTCGAGTTCCACATCCGCAAGGTGTCGGGAGGATGGGTCAGCCCCGCGATCGTCAGCGAGACCAACGTCGGTGACCGCTGGGTCATGTCCACTCCCCTCGGCGGTCTCGAGGTCGACTTCACCAGCGACCGTGACGTTCTCATGATCGGATCCGGCACCGGCATCGCCCCACTGCGGGCACAGGTGATGGAAATGTCCCAACGCGCGCACAATCCGCGCGTGCACCTGTTTGTCGGCGGCCGGTATCCGTGCGACCTCTACGACCTCGAAACGCTCTGGCACATCTCGCTCAGTAATCCGTGGTTGACCGTCGTACCGGTTTCCGAAGAACCCGAAAACCCTTGGTGGCACAACGGACCGGTGCTGGAGCCACCCTTCGGAATGCACAGCCGACTGATCGGACCGATCGGAAAAGTGGTCTCGCAGTTCGGCTCGTGGGCCGACCGTCAGGTGCAGATCTCGGGGTCACCGTCGATGATCAAGACCACCGTCTACGCCTTGCGTGCCGGCGGAACTCCGCTCGACCAGATCCGGCACGACCCGCTCTACTGACTACAGGAGAACTTTCATGGCCCAGCGAACCTGGTCGAGCACAGTCGTCGAACATCACCGTCTCCGTGAGGATCTGGCGGTTGTTCGTCTTGTCGGCGACGTCGTCCCGTTCCGACCCGGCCAGTACGTCGATGTCAGCGTCCCGCAGAATTCGCGGTTGCTCCGCCGACTCTCCCCCGCTCTGCCTCCCTCACACGACGGGAAGTTGGAGTTTCACGTCAAGACGGTTCCCGGCGGTTGGGTCAGCGGTTCGATAGTCAAGGACACCCAACCCGGTGACGTCTGGCAGATCCTCGACCCGCGCGGCAACCTGTCCGTCGACGAGAACGGCCCCACCGTCATCATGGTCGCGGGCGGAACCGGCTTGGCCCCACTCCGGTCGATCATTCTCGATCTGGCTCAGACCCCGAACCCGCCGCAGGTGTACCTCTTCTTCGGTGGCCGAACGCTTCGCGATCTTTACGCAGCGGACATGTTGTGGCTGCTCGCCGATCAGTTTCCGTGGTTGCAGCCCATTCCCGTCGTCGAAGATCTCTCCGACGGCGGCCCGCCCGACGGGTGGTTCGACCGTTTGAACGTCGACATCGGATTCGGCGACGACCATCTCATCGAAGGCACGCTCGCCGACGTCGTCGCGTCGTACGGTGCGTTCACCGAACATCAGGTCTTGGTGTGCGGATCAGCGGCCATGGTTCGATCGACGCGTGATCGATTGATCGAGGCCGGAACGCCGGCCGAGGTCATTCAGTTCGATCCGTACTGACGGTCAGTACGTCGGATCATTGCGAACGGTGTCGACGTCGATGCCCACCGCGCGAAGCCTGAATTTGGTGCTGTTGACCATGGATTCACTGCCGACGACCTGGATGTCGTAGCCCGCCCAGTCCCCGAACGAGGTCACGACCTTACCGACCTTGCCGACGATGCGCCTTGCCATGCCGATCGGCGGCAGCGGTTCCGGTTCGGTGTGCCACCACGGATTCTCGTCTTCTTCCGAGACCGGGATGATCGTGAGCCACGGGTGCTTCTCGGCCAGCTTCCACAGATGAGGAAGGTCGTAGAGATCGCACGGATGCTGTCCGGAGTAGAACAGTTGGACCTTGCGAGTGTTGCCGCGTCGGATCAGTTCGAGGATCTGAGCGCGAAGAGGCGCGACACCTGTTCCCGACGCGATCATCAAAAGGTCCTTGGAGTTCTCCGGAATCCCCAGGGCGCCGATGGGCGAACCGACCACCCAGGTGTCACCGACAGCGGTTTGGTTCACCATGACCGGGCTGACCCACCCGCCGGTGACCTGACGAACGTGGAACTCGAGGACTCCAGTCCCGTCGTACGGCGTGGCCGGTGAGAGGTAGCGCCACATCCGCGGCCTCGCGGCGACCTGCACGCTGACGTACTGACCGGCGCGGTATTGCATAGTCTGGTCGAGTTGCAGCCTGACGACGGCGACGCCCTTGATGACCGGGCGGCATTCGATGACGGTGGCACTCCAGGCGGGCGGGCCGTCCTCCGCGTTGGCGGCGTCCATCATCGCTGCCGAGATGATCGCGAGCGCGTTGCGCCATGCGCTGTCGACCTCGTCTGTCCACATTTCGGCGCCACCGAAAGTCTCGAGTGCTTCGATCAGGGCATTGCCGACTGCCGTGTAATGCTCGTCGGTGACGCCGTACTTGCGGTGATCGCGGCCGAGCTGCGCGAGGTACTCGAGTATCGCGTCGGACTCGTCGAGGCGTTCGACGACGTGAGCGATAGCGCCGACAAGCCGGTCCCGCTGCACATCCATCGCCGCCGGAAAGAACTCCCGCGTTTCGGGCGATCGAGCGAACAGGATCGAATAGAAGGTACGGGCGAGCCGTTCCGGACCATCTTCTACCGCAGCGACGGATTTGAAGCTCGACCGGACCAGAGAGATTGCTTGCGAATCCACGCTCATCCTCGTCCCGACTAGACGCGGCAAGACCCGCCGCGGAATTTCGTCTGCAGCTTATGTCACAAATGTCTGACTCGTAAATCATTCTGGACAAGTGTCACAATGCGACCCCATTTCGCGGTGTGACCGTCCCTTTCTTATTCTTGCGTGCAAGATAAACAAGAGCTTCGACACTCTCAATCGCCGAGCTAACGTTCAGCGAAATCTCAACCAGCCAAACAGGAGTCGTGCCGTGGATTTTGTTCGACAGGACGAATTGCCCACCGATAGCGGGCTTACGTCCCAGATCGCCTCCACCACCCCGACGCTGACCGAGCTTCAACGTCGGGAACTCGAGTGCGTCGAATTTTTCGACTCTCCGGAACTGGGCCACCTCCCGACGTCTCGGCGGCGCGAGGCCTTGCGTGAGCTCCACCGGACCGGTACCTACACGCACACAGCGGAGGAATTGCTCGTCGGCGCCAAACTCGCCTGGCGAAACCACGCCAGGTGCGTCGGTCGCGCGCATTGGCGGACCCTCAAACTCATCGACGCGCGCGATGCCGTCACGGCTTCCGCTCTCGCAGAAGCGTGCTGGGAGCACCTGCGACTGTCGACCAACGGCGGCGCTCTGCAGTCCGTCGTGACGGTCGGGCCGCTTCCCCGCGAGGACGGCCAGGAGTACCGCATCCTCAGCCCGCAACTGATCCGCTACGCCGGCTACCGGCAACCGGACGGCACCATCCTGGGCGACCCGTGGCACGTCGATCTCACCGCTCAGGTCACCGCGATGGGATGGAAGGGCGCCGGTACGGCGTTCGACGTTCTCCCCGTGCTGATTTCGGTTCCCGACGAACCCCTGCAGTACTTCGACGTCCCGACCGACCTCGTTCTCGAGGTCGAGATCGAGCATCCCGAATACAGCTGGTTCGCTGATCTGGGGCTTAAATGGCATGCCGTTCCCGCGGTCTCGGACATGAACCTCGACATCGGCGGAATCGTTTATCCCTGCACACCGTTCAGCGGTTGGTACGTCAGCACCGAGGTCGGTGCACGCAACTTCAGCGACACCGACCGCTACAACATGTTGCCGACCATCGGGGCGATGATGGAGCTCGACACGAGCCACGACCGCACGCTCTGGAAGGACCGTGCACTGGTCGAACTGAACCGTGCAGTTATCCACAGCTACCGCAAGGCCGGCGTCATCATGGTCGACCATCACACTGTCGCAAAGCAATTCATCGATCACATCGCGCGTGAGGACAAGGCCGGGCGCAAGTGCCCGACCGACTGGTCATGGGTGAACCCGCCCATGTCCAGCTCGCTCACGCCGACGTTCCACCGCCTGTACGACGAGCCCGATCTCGACATCCGGCCCAACTTCGTGACAAAAAAGAAGAAGGGCACCGACCAAGGCCGGTGCCCCTTCCACAACTGATCGCACTCAGAAGGGGATCTGCCCCAATCCGACACCGACCACGAGCATCGTGATCGAGATCAGGCCTGCTCGCCACAGGACCTTCTTGTGGTGATCCGCCAGAGAAACACCGGCGAGCGTGACCAGCAGCAGGATCGCCGGGACCAGCGGACTCTGCATGTGCACGGCCTGCCCGGTGATCGAGGCGCGCGCCATCTCCACCGGCTCGATGCCGTACTGGGCTGCCGTCTCGGACAGCACCGGCAGCACACCGAAGTAGAACGCGTCGTTGGTCATGAAGAACGTGAGCGGAATGCTCAGGACGCCCGTGATGACGGCCAGATGCGGGCCCATCGCGTCGGGAATGACCTGGAGCAGCCACTCTGCCATCGCCTCGACCATGCCGGTTCCCTGGAAAACGCCGGTCAGCACCGCTGCTGCCAGGACCATCGCGACAACGGAGACGATGCTCGACGAATGGCGTGCGATTGCTTCGCCCTGATCCTTGACCGCCGGGAAGTTGACCGCGAGAGCGATCGACGACGCAATCATGAACAGCACCGGGATGGGCAGGATGTCCATCACGAGCACGACGAGAAGGATCGTCGTCAGCGCGGCGTTGAACCAGAGCAGCTTCGGTCGCAAGGTGTCCCGCTTGGGGTCGAGGCCGTCGATGAATCGTCCGGTGTCGCCGCCGTCGTCTTCGGAGTCGTTCGAGCCGCCGGTGCCGGCGCTACCGGCGCTGGAACTTCCACCGTTTCCGACCTTTTCGAGGATGCGCTCAGAAGTCAGGACCAAAGTCCCGATCCTGCGACGCTCCATGATCCCGAGGTGAATCGCGAATCCGAGCACCATGATCAGGCCGACGATCAACGACGGCACCATCGGGACGAACACGTCGGAGGGCGAGAGTCCCAGCGCGCTAGCCGCCCGCACGGTCGGGCCACCCCACGGAATGATGTTCATCGTCGCGTTGGACAAGCCGGCGATCACCGTCAGTACAACGGGACTGACACCGAGTTTGAGGTAGAGCGGCAGTAGCGCGGAGGTCACGATGATGAAGGTCGTCGAACCGTCTCCGTCCAGCGAGACCACCATCGCGAGCACCGCGGTGCCGACCACGAGCCGCATCGGATCGTCTCGCACCATCCGCAAGATGAGTTTGACCAGCGGATCGAAGAGGCCGACGTCGATCATGATTCCGAAGAAGATGATCGCGAAAAACAACAGCGCCGCGGTGGGTGCGAGCGACTTGATGCCGTCGGTGATCATGTCGCCGATGCCGAGGCCCGCTCCGGCGAGTAGTCCGAAGGCCACCGGCACCAGGGTCAGTCCCACCACCGGGGTCGCGCGTTTGGTGAGGATCAGGAACATGAACACCGCAACCATGAGGAAGCCGAGTGTGACGAGCATGATGAACTCCTTTTGTGCTGAGTTGCCGAGAAAAACGGCACGGCAAATCGAGCCGGTGGCCTTCGTGGAGATGAAACGAAACTTCGGTTGTGCTCAGTTGGTGCCGGGCGGATCGAGTGTCGCGTCGACGAACCGGGATTGTTCGGCGAGGAAGGCAGAGAACTCGGGTTCGGTGAGAACTGCGCTGTTCCAACCATTTCGGTCGGACAGCTCGTTCCACCGTGGACTTGCCGCCAGATCCCGCACTAAATTCTGTAAATGCTGACGCTGGTCGTCACTCAATCCGGGGGGCGCCATGAGACCCCGCCAGTTGGTGAACGTGACGTCGACGCCCGACTCCGCCATGGTCGGTGCATCCACCGCCGGAGTGCGCTCCGGCGAACTGACCGCAAGGACCCGAACCGTGCCTGCCGCAATCTGATCCAGGTACTCCCCGATACCGGTGGCGGCGACGTCGACCTGCCTGGTCAGCAGCGCCGGAAGCAGCTCTCCGCCGCCGTCGTAGATTCGGTAAGGGGACAGCGACGGATCGACGCCGACCGCCCGTGCGAACAGAAGGCGGAACAGCCCGTCCGGTCCGCCTTCACTCGAACCACCACCGATCGAGATCGACGACGGATCCGCCACCCAGGACTGCGTCAGATCTGCCAGAGTTTTGTAAGGCGAATCTGCTGGGACCAGTACAGCTTCCGGCTCTTCGACCAGTCTCGCGATCGGTGTCACGTCGGAAAGGGTGTGCTCGGACGGCAGTATCTCGAGCGAACCGAGAACGCCGAGTCCCATGACCATGAGTAGATCGGGATTTCCGCGTTCGAGAGCCAACCGGTTGAGTCCGACGATGCCACCCGATCCGGGCAGAACAACGACGTCGGCGTCGACGGTCCCTTCGTCGGCCAGTGCCTGCACCATGGTCCGGGCGGTCAGGTCGTAACCACCACCGGCCACCGAGGGCACCAGTACACGCAGTTCTTCGGAAGTCTCACCCGCTCGACCACCGGCGAAGAAGGACTCGACCGGAGTGCATCCGGTCGAGAGCACGAGAGCCATCGCGCAAGCACCGAGCAGGGCGATATGCCTGCTCAGTCGCTTCGATGTCCTCATGGCCTTGTCCTTGTCTGCTGGCTGTCTACTGGCTGTCTGCTGGTACCGCTGTGTGAACAGGTTTCATACTGACGCACTTTGTGACTGGGGTCACCATTGGGAAAGCAAATTGATTTGTGCTCATTGTGCTCACGAACAACTGCTTTCCCGGCATCGAACCGAAGGCTAGGGTCTGGCTGGTGTCCTCAGGAAACGAGCAGGCCGAGCGAGAGCGCAAGTCGCCTCTGCGTGAGCGCCTGTTTCGGCGCCGGCACACTCTGGCGACCCAACTTCTCGAACTGCAACTTCTGATCGTCGTCGCAGTTCTCGTGTGTGTCACCGCCCTCTCTCTCGCTCAGTCGTCTGCGAGTTTCCAACGCGAGGAGGGACGTCGCGCACTCTCGGCAGCGGAATCACTCGCAGCCAATCCAGCGGTACGTGAACTACTCCCCCAGGCACAGACTCGTCTCCGCTCCGGACTACAAGGTTCGGTCGACTCGGTGCGCGCAATCTCGGGCGTCACCTACGTCTCGCTTGCCGACGCCGACGGCAGTGTCGTCATTTCGACGCGTCCCGGTGATGTCGGCGTCGACGCACGTCAGACACAGGATCGGTCATGGACGGGTTTGGTCGACACGTCCTCCGGCAAGGCAGTGGAAGCGCACGTTCCGATTCTCGGCAGCGAAGGAGGGATCACCGGAACCGCGATCGTCGGCATCGAGTACCCCTCGATCTGGACGCGGCTGCTGCAGTCTGCACCGAACCTCCTGGTATACCTCGCGGTGGCCTCGCTTCTCGGGGGCGTCGGTTCGATCCTGTTGGCCCGCAGGGTCAAACGGCAGACTCTCGGCATGGAGGCTCGCGAGATCCTGGATCTGGTTCGCCAACGTGAGGCGATGCTGCGTGGCCTCAAGGAAGGTGTCATCGCATTCGACGCGCAGGGAAAGGTGGTGCTGATGAGCGACAGTGCCCACCAACTCCTCGACATCCCACGCGGGAGTGCCGGTAGATCTGTGCGGGACCTCGGTCTCGACGACCGACTCCAGAGTGTACTGACCTCCGGCACAACCGAATCCGATCAGTTGGTTCTTGTCGGAGATCGACTACTCGTCCTCAACACCGTCTTGATCGAATCGAAAGGCCGCACCATCGGGTCGGTCACCACCTTCCGCGACCGCACCGAATTGCGCTCCGTGGAAGAAGAACTCGACGTGACCAAAACCAGCACGGACGCGCTACGCGCCCACATCCACGAGTTCGACAATCAGTTGCACACCATTTCCGGCCTCATCCAGCTCGGCGAGTACGACGAGGTGGTCGGCTACGTCGAGGGCCTGACCATGGAGCGCGCACAGGTCAGTGCAGCCGTGACCGACAAGATCGCCGACGTCGGCACTGCCGCACTCGTGATCGCCAAGATAGGTGCCGCTGCACAGGGATTGGTCACCGTGGAACTGACCTCGGACACGCACCTGGACTCGGTTGATCGCCGACTCGGCCGAGACCTCGTGACGGTGGTCGGAAACCTCGTCGACAATGCCGTCGACGCTGTCGGTGAGATGCCGGAAGCGTCGCGCCGCAAGGTTCGATTGTCGGTTCGGGGCCGTGGCACCGCAGTCGAAGTGCGGGTCGAGGACGCCGGCCCCGGTATCGCGCCGGAGAATCGCGACAGGGTTTTCGGCCAGGGCTGGAGCACCAAGGGACAATCGAGCGACGGACACGGTTTCGGCTTGGCACTGGTACGCCTGACGTGTCGTCGACGCGGTGGCGACGTCACCGTGAGTAGTCGTTCGACAGAAGGCATCGAATGGACTGTATTCACCGCAGTCCTACGCGACGGAGAGGGCGCATGATCCGGGTACTGGTGGTCGACGACGACTTCATGGTGGCGAAGGTGCACAGCGGATTCGTCTCGCGGATAGACGGTTTCGAAGTGTGTGGCGTCGCCCATTCGGCCGAGGCCGCGCTGGCCGCAGTCGGTGAGTTCCAACCCGACCTGGTGCTTCTCGACGTCCACCTGCCTGGCACCACCGGACTCGATCTGATCGCCCCGTTTCGCGAGCTGGCACCGGAGCTGGATGTTCTTGTCATCACGAGTGAGCGCGAGGCCGGCTCGGTCAAGAAGGCGCTGCGCAGCGGCGTCGTGCATTACCTGATGAAGCCATTCACGTTCGAGGTTCTCCGTGAGCGTCTCGAGCGTTACCGATCGACATACGCGAATCTCGACAGCTCCGGCGAAGCAGAACAGACAGCAGTGGACGAGGCCTTCGGTGTGGCAGGTGGCGCGCCCGGGGCGTCGTCCCACAAAGGTTTACCCAAGGGACTCAGTCCCGAGACTCTTCTGTTGGTCGAGACAGCTCTGCGAGACGACACCGAACCCGCCTCGGCAACAGACATTTCCGAGAGAGTCGGTATCTCGCGCGCGAGCGCGAGGCGCTACCTCGAGTACCTCTACGAGTCCGGGCGGTCCACCACCTCGCTGAAATACGGAGTGGTGGGCCGCCCGGAGCGTCGTTACGTCTGGAAACGCTGACCCTTCGCTACACGACGCTGGTTCCTAGACTGCGCGGGCGCTGGTCTCCCAGTACCGCGCGCGCAGTGCCTTCTTGTCCAGCTTGCCCAACGGCGTCAACGGGAGTGAATCCACGAAGTCGATGCTCTTGGGAGCGTGAACCGAACCCTTGGCTGCCTTCACCTTGTCGACCAGTTCCTCGGTGTCCACGGCCAGTCCGGCACGAAGCACCACGCAGGCCTTGACGGCTTCGCCCCACTTGTCGTCCGGCACACCGACTACCGCCACCGATGCGACGGACGGGTGCGCCGAGATCACGTCTTCGATCTCGCGCGGGAACACGTTGAAACCACCGGTCACGATCATGTCCTTCTTGCGATCGACGATGGACATGAACCCGTCCTTGTCCTTACGTGCGATGTCGCCGGTGTGCAGCCAACCCCCACGGAACGCCTCGGCGGTTTCGGCCGGCTTCTTCCAGTAGCCCTTCATGATCAGCGGGCCGCGCACGCAGATCTCACCGAGCTCTCCCTGCGGCACCTCGTTGAGGTCGTCGTCGAGCAACCGGACGTCGAGCCATGGCACCGGCCGCCCACAGGTCGCGAGGCGGGCCGGATCGTCGGCGAGGTGTTCTTCCTTGCGCAGCACCGAGATTGTCATGCCGCACTCGGTCTGACCGTAGAACTGGAAGAAGATCTGACCGAACTTCTTGATGCCCTCCTGCAATCTGGCCGGGGACATCGCGGACGCTCCGTAGAACAGCGTCTGCAAACTCGATACGTCACGCTTGGGCAGATCGGGGTGGTCCATGAGCATGTAGATCATGGTGGGCACCAACATGGTTGCCGTGATCTTGTGCTTCTCGATCGCCTCGAGCACGGCCCCCGGTTCGAAGGCGGGCAGGACGATCAGAGCGCCGCCGCGCAGCAAAGTCGGGATGAAGAACGCCGCGCCTGCATGTGAGAGTGGCGTGCAGATGAGAAAGCGGTTGTCCTCGGGCCACTGCCACTCCGACATCTGGATCTGATTGAGCGCTGCACCCGAACGGAACGATCCCACAACACCTTTGGGCTTTCCGGTCGTTCCACCGGTGTAGACCATGCTGCTGGCGTCTTCGGCATCGACGTGCGCTGCCTTCAGCGGCGCAGGCTCGAATGTCGCGGCCAGAGCAAGGATGTCGATCCCCACTTCGGACGGGCCCATCGAGAGCACGTTGGTCAGCGAAGGCGACGACGCCTTCAACTCGGCGGCACGATCTTCGAAGGCATTGGGATCGAAGATGAGGGTCTCGATCTCGGCGTCGTCGACGATGTACTTGTGGTCGTCGAGCGATCCCATCGGGTTCAGGGCACTCGCCCGGCAGCCGGTGATCATGGTCGCGCCCATGCTGATCAGCACCTCGGGGCGGTTCTTCGACAGCATCGCGGTGCTGGTGCCCTGAGTGATTCCCAGCGACGCGAGAGCCTGGGCGAAGCAGCTGATCTGATCGCGCATCTGCCCTCCGGTGAGGATCACGTCTCCGAGGTACAGCGCAGGCTTGTCGTGATTGCGTTCCAGAGCGGTGATGAGCAGGTCCGGACGGTATACCGGTCGGTGCAGGTCAGCGAACTCGTCTGTCATCTGGTCTTCCTTCTGCTCGGCGCGTGCAGTCATCGAGATGTGCTCCCGGTCACGGATACGATATCCAGAATTGCACAAAACTGGAACAGGTTCCACCTCTTCGATCGAATCCGAGAATGCTCCCGATCAGCGGGAAGCCCGTCGTCACCCGCGAGAGCGGTGGTTAGCGTCGATGTACCCACCGAGACGACAGCGTCTCGGTCGCGTCCAACGGAGAGTGTCATGACTACCAACCTCGGTACCGCCCACTTCACGGCATCTGCTCCCCGTACGTCCACCACGCTCCTCTCGGATTTCGACTCGCTGTACGGCACCGTGCGCTCGGCACCCGACGGGTCCGTCGTCGAACAGGACGTCGTGTTCTTCGGGCGCCCTGACCCGGGCGCACTGCTCACCGGATCCGTGAGGCCGCTGGGCTCGACTCTCGAGCGGATCACCGAATACCACGACCAGACCGGGCATCTGGTTGCCGAGGTCTTCGTCCGGGAAGCCCCGACAGCGGGCACCGGAACCGATTCCGTTGCTGCCCTTGCCGATTTCGCCGCTCGTCGTTACGGTTCGGCGTCGCTACGACGGTTCCGCGGACGTTGCACCGCAACTTCCGCGGGAGCAGATCTGAACTGCTCCGTGACGGTGCTCGCTACGTACGAGAAGGACCACGAGAGCGTCGCCGACGTAGCTCTGGTCGCCACCGATCCCACCGGGGTCGTCACCGCTCGGGCCTGGGCGACTTACGCGATCGACGATGTGGCGACACTCGCGAGCTGAATCTCTGCAGGTCACCGAGCGGGTGTTCCATCCAGCGGGAACTGCCGTATCTCCAGAGGACGCTTCGTCGTTGTATGAGACGGATCACATCACTGGAGCGTCGCAAGACGCGGCTCGGAGGAAGACATGGCACTCGGAACCGGCCCACTCACCACTACGGACGCCTCGACGCAGTCGGGCGCCGGCGAGGAAATTCGAGAAATCGAAGCGGCAGCGCCCCCGGCGCGGTTCGCGCGTGGATGGCACTGCCTCGGACTGAGCAATACCTATCGCGACGGTCAGCCCCACCAGATCGAGGCATTCGGCACCAGCCTTGTCGTCTTCGCCGACAGCAAGGGCGACATCAAGATTCTCGACGCCTACTGCCGCCACATGGGTGGCAACCTCGCTCACGGAACCGTCAAGGGCGATTCGATCGCCTGCCCGTTCCACGACTGGCGTTGGGGCGGTAACGGAAAATGTACGGCGATCCCCTACGCACGACGCGTTCCGCCGCTGGCCAAGACGCGGGCGTGGACCACACTCGAGAAGAACGGTCAGCTGTTCGTCTGGCACGATCCCCAGGGAAATCCCCCGCCCGCCGAGGTCACGATTCCCGACATCGAGGGCTTCGGAAGCGATGAGTGGAGCGACTGGAGCTGGAACACGCTCACCATCGAAGGCTCGCATTGCCGCGAGATCGTGGACAACGTCGTGGACATGGCCCACTTCTTCTACGTTCACTACTCGTTCCCCAAGTACTTCAAGAACATCTTCGAAGGTCACGTAGCGAGCCAGTACATGGAATCGGTGGGACGCGAGGACATCATCAGCGGCACCAACTACGGCGATCCCAACGCTGTTCTTCGTTCGGATGCTTCGTATTTCGGTCCGTCGTACATGATCGACTGGATCAAGAGCGAAGCCAACGGGCAGATCATCGAAACTGTATTGATCAACTGCCACTACCCCATCTCGAACAATGCCTTCGTGTTGCAGTACGGCGCGATGGTCAAGAAGCTTCCCGGTATGGACGACGAGTCCACTGCCGCGATGGCCGCGCAGTTCACCGAGGGCGTCGAGATGGGATTCCTTCAGGACGTGGAGATCTGGAAGAACAAGGCCCCGATCGACAACCCGCTGCTCTCGGAGGAGGACGGCCCGGTTTACCAGCTGCGGCGCTGGTACAACCAGTTCTACACCGATGTCGAGAACGTCACGGAAGACATGACGAAGCGCTTCGAATTCGAGATCGACACTACCCGCGCAGTGGAGAGCTGGAAGCGGGAAGTCGCCGAAAACGTTGCCGCACGTGACGCCCAGGCGCTCGAGACAACCTCCTGATTCGCAGTCGAAAACACTGCTGAGACAACCTGACTGAACGCAAGGAACAACATGACGTACGAAGTGCTCGAACAGATCAACGCGATGGCCGACGACATCTTCGCCGAAGGCATCGAGGCCGAGCAGATCGGCCGGGTGGCCGACGACACCGCCAAGAAGATGAAGGCAATCGGTTCCATCCGCATGCTCCAACCCAAGGAACACGGCGGAATGGAGGCGCATCCTCGCGAGTTCGCCGAGACCGTGATGCGCATGGCTTCGCTCAATCCCTCGGCCGGCTGGGTACACGGGATCGTCGGAGTTCACCCGTGGCAGCTCGCGTTCGCCGATCCCAAGGTGCAGCAGGAGATCTGGGGATCGGATCCCGACACCTGGATGGCATCGCCGTACATGCCCGGCGGAATGTGTATCCCCACCGACGGCGGCTACAAGTTCTCCGGCCGCTGGCAGTTCTCCTCCGGCACCGACCATTGCGACTGGGCATTCCTCGGTGCGATGGCGTGCGACAAGGACGGCAACATGGAGATGCCGCCGCGCATGCTCCATGTGATCATTCCGCGCACCGACTACGAGATCATCGAAGACTCGTGGGATGTCATGGGACTTCGCGGCACCGGCTCCAAGGACCTCGTGGTCAAGGATGCGTACGTCCCCGATTACCGCGTCATGGACTGCGACGAGGTCATCGACGGAACGGCGGTGCGCAAGTACGGGCGCACCGAGACGCTGTACCTGATGCCGTGGTCGAACATGTTCCCCCTCGGTATCACCGCCGCCACCATCGGCATCTGCGAGGGAATGCTCTTCCACGCCAACGAGTACCAGGCCGATCGCATCAACGCACAGGGCACGGCAGTCAAGGACGACCCGTACACCTTGTTCGCCATCGGTCAGGCAACTGCCGACATCCGGGCAGCCCGCGACACCCTGCTGGCCAACGTCGACCGCATGTGGGATCGAGTGGATGCCGGCAAGGAAGTGACCTTCGAGCAGCGGGCCGAGGGACGTCAGACTCAGGTGCAGGCCGCGTGGCGCGCAATCAACGCGATCGATCAGGTCTACCCGCGCTGCGGCGGCAACGCACTGCGGATGGACAAGCCGCTGCAGCGATTCTGGCGCGACGCTCACGCGGGACAGCACCACGCAATTCACGTGCCGGGCACTGTATTCCACGCCGCCTCACTGAGCCGTCTCGGCGCAGATCCGCAGGGTCCGCTGCGGGCGATGATCTGATCAGACTTCGACACAAGAAATCGACAGGAACAGAACACGATGACACACACTGACATCAAGGGACTTGGCTACGTCAAGATCTCGACCAACGACATGGCACGTTGGCGCACTTTCGCTTTCGATGTTCTCGGATTCGCCAAGGGCAGTGGGCCGGACGAGAACGCTCTCTACCTACGGCTCGACGAGCGTGCTGCTCGCATCGTCGTCGTCGAGGGTGAGCGCGACGAGATCGTCAACATCGGTTGGGAGGTCGCCGATCACGCCGCACTGCGCCGCGTTCAGGAGGCCCTCGAAAAGAACGGCACCGAGGTGGAGCAGCTTTCGCTCGCCGAAGCGGACGCTCGACGGGTCGAAGAGGTCATCGCCTTCACCGATCCCGGTGGAGCAGCCATCGAGGTCTTCCACGGCGCGATCCTCGACCACAGCCCCGTGGTGACGCCCTTCGGCGCTCGATTCGTCACCGGCGCACAGGGTCTCGGCCACGTCGTGCTCCCGGTGATGGACAGTGCTGCGAGCTTCGACTTCTACACCGAGGTGCTCGGCTTCTACCCGCGCGGCGCCTTCCGCCTGCCGGCCCCGCCCGAATTCGGGCCGCTGCGAATCCGTTTCATGGGCGTCAACGAGCGTCACCACAGCTTGGCCCTGTGCCCGGCACCGCACGGCGGCGCACCCGGCCTGATTCACATCATGGTCGAGGTCGACACCCTCGACGCCGTCGGCCAGGCTCTCGACCGAGTGATGAAGGACGGATTCTCCGTGTCGTCGACCCTGGGTCGCCACACCAACGACAAGATGATCTCCTTCTACGTCCGCGCACCCGGCGGCTGGGACATCGAGTTCGGCACCGAGGGCGCGAAGGTGGATCAGGACTCGTACTCCTCCGAGGAGATCACCGCTGACAGCTACTGGGGCCACGACTGGTCCGGAAGCGAACCGCTGGCAGCTATGTAATACCTGCCGGTGACGATGTACTACCTGCCGGTGACGATGTAGTACCCGCCGGTAGTAAACCGACGAAGGGGCTTGCGCGAGCATTCGCGCAAGCCCCTTCGTCGTTTCCACCGTGACGCGCCCGAAAACAGACCGGTGATCCACTTCACAAATCCACAACTCTATGACACTATTTCTAATTGAAATAGCCAGTTCACTGGTTGTGGAGCTCTAAGAGAAGTGAGGTACACGATGACACTGCAGGCTGTGGATGCTTTAGGCGCCGATTCGGCCCCGACAGCAATTCTCGATCGCGTCTCGCTGGTTCTCGACGCCTTCGACGGTCCCGGCAGGTTGACGCTCGCTCAGGTCGTTCGGAGCACGGGCTTGCCACGCTCGTCTGCCCACCGCATGCTCGAACGTCTCGTCTCGATGCGTTGGCTGCGCCGCGACGGCCGCGACTACGAACTCGGTATGCGCCTCGTCGAACTGGGATCGCTCGCGGTTCATCAAGACCGCCTCCACGCTGCAGCCATGCCGCTCCTCCACGAGCTCTACCGCGTTACCGGCTTCGTGGTTCACCTCGGCATCCTCGACGGGCCCGATGTGGTCTACATGGAGAAGATCGGCGGACGCCTCGCTGCCGCGGTGCCGACGCGTGTCGGTGGTCGACGCCGGGCCGAGACCACTGCGATCGGTCAGGCACTGCTTGCATTCGGTTCGCCGAAGTCCTCGGGCTACGCACTGCCCCACCTCGCCAGGATTCGCGAATCAGGGGTGGCATTCGAAACCGGAAACGGCCTACCGGGATTCAGCTGTCTTGCGGCACCGATCGGCCCCATCGGCCGCGCTGTTGCCGCGGTATCCATCTGCGCGCCGTCGAAGGCTCTCCGACTCGACCACGTCAGCGCAGCGCCGGTTCGGATGGCGGCCGCTGCCATTTGGCGTGGCATCGACGGCGGATCGCTGAGCGTCACTCCGACGTTGCAGCGTCGTCACCTGCTGCGCAACATGCCGACCGCGGCCGGGGCCTGACTCAGATATTCGAGCCGTTGCCGGTGAGACCGGCTTGCTCGAGCGCCAACACGTACTCCTCGACGTTCTTCCATCTGCCAGGCGTCGAGGGCAACGGCGATCCCAGTCGGTCGTGCTCGGCGACGTTCGCGAACTCGGCGGACGCACGATCGATGTCTTCGAGTAGTTCGCGAGCAAGTTCGATCTCGGCTCGGAAGTACCGTTCCGACCATCGCAACGTCATGACCGGGAACGACCAGGCCGGCTCGTTCTCGGCATGATCTGCGTGGAGTTTCGCGCGTCGAATCTGCTCTTCGACGTTGGCGATATGGGCTTCGACCAGTGCCTTCAGTCGCTCGGGTTCGTTGAGGTGTCCCATCCACAGACGCAACATCACGCCGTGCTTGAGCACCGGGACTTCCACCGGCGCCTCCCGTGACCACGTCCGGACGGCGTCGGTTCCTGATTGGGTGATCGAGTAGAGGCGCTTGCCCCGCACCCCGGGCTCGGAAACGACCCGGGACTCCACGAATCCGATGCTTTCGAGCTTCTTCAGCTCTGCGTAGACCTGGCTGATGGACGGGCTCCAGTAGAAGAAGCCGACACTCCAGTCGGCCCACTTCTTCAAATCGTTTCCGGTCAGTTCCTCCCCGAACGTCAGCATCCCGAGCACTGCCCAGCTGGTAGCGGGAAGTCCTCGGGACACGTCATCAGGTTCGGACATGCCCGAAGTCTAACAATCACTGGTGATTTGCTGGTTTCGTAGAATCCGAACGGACCGCTGAGCGGGATCAAATTTGCCCGAGACCCCTCCACCTGACACTCGGTCGGTCCGAACCCGTGGCGAGAAGCCATTGCTGCCATTGAGTGGGACTGCCGCTGGATTACGACCGCGGCGCCACACATCGTTGCTTCTGAAGCTGTTTGCAGAGTTTTGAACAGAGATTTGAACAAGGAGACGACATGACCGTGGAAAACGCCGAGCCGCCAGTTCTGGACGGACGCACACTTCGCAACGTGATGAGCAATTTCTGCACTGGCGTCACCGTCATCACCGCTCACGATGGAGACTCACCCCTCGGCTTCACCTGCCAGTCTCTGGTCTCGGTATCGCTCGATCCCCCGTTGCTTTCGTTCTGCCCGGCGAAGACGTCGACAAGTTGGCCGAAGCTTCGCGAATCCGGAACTCTCTGCATCAATGTTCTCGCCCACGATCAGCAGGACATGTGTTCGGCGTTCGCTCGCGGCGGGACCGACAAGTTCCTCGGCGTCGAGTGGGACGCGGCCGGCAACGGCGCTCCGGCGCTCAGCGGCGCACTCGCTCGCATCGAGGCCACCGTCGAGCAGGAGCACGACGCCGGTGATCACACCATCGTCGTCGCACGCATCACCGATCTGAACGTGCTGCGCCACGACGGTCCGCTTCTGTTCTACCGCGGCGGCTTCGGACGCTTCGACGCCTGAATTTCTTGCGGGCCGTCCCGCTGCGTGGGAGATTGCGACGCCGAATCGAGACGGCACCGATAGCGTCCGAAGTAGTTGTCAGACCCTGAACTTCTCGACTGATCGGACTAACTCGATGACCACTCTCGAATCAGACACCACGGCCACGATCACGGCGACGGTTACCACCTACCTCGACGCCGTGGCTCGCGGATCGTCAGCGGACATCGCCGCCCTCTACGCCGAGAACGCGACACTCGAAGACCCGGTCGGCAGCGAACCCCGTGTCGGCAAAGCGGCGATCACCGAGTTCTACGGCGCTCTCGAGGGCGGTTCGCAAGAGACGGAGCTTCTCACCTTGCGGGTGAGCGGATCCAGCGCGGCCTTCCACTTCCGCGTCGTCACACCGGTGGGCGATCAGGTCTACGAGGTCGAACCGATCGACGTCATGACTTTCGACGCGGACGCCAAGATCACGAGCATGCGCGCGTTCTGGTCACCGGCCGATCTGATTGCACGCTGATGCGTCAGGTCAGCTGTCGGAACTGCGGAAACCGCGTTCTGGTCGAGAAATACAGCGAAGCGCACACCAGCGTTCAATGGCTCGAAGAGTCGCAAGTGGTGTGCCCGGAACTGGGGCGTGAGAACGGTCGAGCCAACGCTCAGCGGACGTGTGGCGCTCTGCGTCAGACGATCAACGACCTTGCCGACGCCGGTGAGCTGGAGATGAGCCTGCGCAGCTACCCGGTGCCGGGCAAGCTGTCCTGAACGCTTTCGCGTAGGACTTCGGCGAACGTGCGCGCCGATTCCAAGTCGTCGGCGTTCGGCCGCCCCTTCCGGATACCTCCGAACGGCTTGAACGGAAAATACGTATCCCACGCGCGGGACGAGAAGGCTGCGACCACATCGAAGCCCTTCTGCTCGAGCAGCTGAACCAGTGGACGCGAGAAGCGATGAATCCCCTTGTCGGGAAAACCACTGGTGGCGAAGACAAAAGCCTTGGATCGCCGTTCTTCGGGGAGTGCCTCGATGAACGAGCGTAGATCTTCGTGGTACGAGCGTAGGTAGATGCCGGAGCCGAAGCCCACCAGGTCGTAGTCGGCGAGCTGCGCGGCGTCGATGTCACCGGGCTCGACCACGCGAGCATCGAGAACTTCTCCGATGACGTCGGCGATACGCTTCGTATTGCCATGGGAGACAGAGGTACACACGATGATTGCCTTCATCGACTGCCTTCTTTCGTCGCTGTGTGTGGGACGCCATCTACGTTCTCGCGCAGGTAGATCCAGGTGATGAATCCCCCGCAGATTGCAAAAATCACGGCGACAACCGAATATGCGTCGAGCGGAAACCCAGTCCAGATCAAGCCTGCAACAAGGACCATCGCACCAACAGCCAGACCTGCCGATACTTCCTTGGACATACGCATCCCTCCCCTGGTTCATCACTGCCAGTTCCAGGATAGAGGTACCAGCGAAGCTACGGACAGCCGTGACGGTGGGGAATGATGCCGGTATGTCAGCACGATTGAAAGGACGTAGGCGCGCGGTCAACGCTTTGCTCGTCGACGTCGAACGATGGGCCGGTGAACACGACGGAGTCAAGGCTCTAGCGCTGGTCGGGTCCTACGCGCGCGGCGCGGAGCGTATGGCGAGTGATCTTGATCTGATGATCCTGGCCGACGACGCGAACGCGCTCGCAAGTGAAGACTGGTTCGTGCGGCTCCGCCCCGACGCGCGATTCATCGGAGTCGCAAACTGGGGGCCAGTTCGAGAACGACGCTTCCGCCTACGGTCCGGCCTCCTCGTCGAGCTGAATTTCGCGAGCGAGAGCTGGGCGGACGTTCCGCTCGACGCGGGTACTCGACGTGTTCTCGAAGACGGTCACCGAATCCTGTACGACACGGGGCCTCTTCGTGTCGCTGCGAGTGCAGTAGGAATTGATCGATGAGCACTGCGTCGGTCTTCAAAACCTTAGCCGCCGAAATATCCGCGTTGCGCGGCTCGCCTCTCGTCGCGATCGACGGTGTCGATGGGAGCGGCAAGACGACATTCGCGAAAAGCATTACAGCGCAGCTGAATGCACGCACAGCCATCGTGATTCACGTCGATGACTTTCTGAATCCGCCGGAGATTCGTCATCGTAGAGGTCGGCAATCACCGGAAGGCTTCTGGCTCGACAGCTACGACTACGACGCCCTCGAACGACATGTTCTCGATCCGTTGGGGCCGGGCGGGAGCAGAAGGTACCGACAACGGCGGGACAGCGACGCGTACCTGCATGCAGCCGATGGAGCGATAGTCCTTGTCGAAGGACTCTTCCTGCATCGAGACGAACTCGCCGAACGATGGGACTATTCGATCTTCCTCGATGCGCCCTTCGAGGAGACCGCGCGGCGCATGAACCTTCGCGACGGAACGAACGCGGATCCGGATCATCCTTCGATGAACAGATATGTGGGCGGGCAACGGCTTTACTTCGCCGCTGCAAAACCCTGGACCCGAGCCGACTGCGTCATCGACAACTCCGACCCGGGCATGCCGCGCATCCACTCCTGATATCGCGTCGAGATCGCGAGCGATACTCGTATTCCGCCATCCCTCCCGGCCTGGGAATTCTCCCGAACGTCGTGAGAAGTCGAGTAGGGTTTCTCAATGACGTCACCAACCGCCTCCCGCATCAGAACTCTGAACTGGATCGCATTCGGGATCGGGATTCTGCTGACTGCCCTCGCAATTTACGATCTCGTTCAAGGCGAGCGTTCAACGAGTGTATGGATCGCCGTTGTGTGTTGGCCGATTGTCGCAACACTCAGTGCGGTCCAGCTATTCAAGTCGAGACCCAACAGCTGAGTACCTGATGTGCACCCACTGATCCTCAGGCGAATGTCCGGAACAGGCCTTCTCTCGCTCACCGGGAAGGCACGTATGAGGCGCCACCATCCGACCATAGCTTTGTGACATGGACAACAACGTCGATGTCATTGTCATCGGATCGGGCGCTGCCGGATCCGCCGCAGCACTCCAAGCACACGCTGACGGCGCGTCGGTGGTGATTCTGGAGAAGAGTGGACGCGATGCCGCGGGCGGCAACACTCGACTGTCCGGTAGTGGATGGTTCGTCAACCAGGACCCGGCTGCCGCCCGAACCTTCCTGCGTTCGTTGAACGGATCGTTCATCGTTGCCGACGACGTCATCGACGCCTGGGCAGAGAATACGCAAGGACTGTCCGACTGGCTCCGCAGTCTGGGTGCAACTGTAGCGATGACCGGCGATTTCCATTCCACGGCGGAGTACGGCGAACTCGACGGAAGTTCTTGTTACGCAGGGATGGATACCATCGAAGGGAAGATGGGCAATGAACTTCTCTACCGCTTCCTCGTTTCCGCTCTCGCTGAACGCGGCATCACACCTCTTTTCGACACCGAGGCCACCAGACTCCTGACGGATGAATCCGGAGCGGTGACCGGAGTCGAGATCCGTTCGGGTGAACAAACTTCGCAGATCCATGCGCGCCGAGGTGTCATCCTTGCCACCGGAGGTTTCGAAGCAAATCCGGCCATGGTGCGCGATTACCTACGCCTGGAGAATCCGAAGATCTGGGGCTCACCTTCGGCAACCGGCGACGGCCACCGGATGGCACAGGCAGTGGGCGCGGATCTATGGCACATGAACAACATGATGACCATTACGGGAATCCCCGGCGACCTCGAAAATCCGACTGGATTCTTCCTCGCACTGTGGAACGCGCACAACTATGTGTTCCTCAGCCGGGAAGGTCGACGCTTCACCGACGAGTCAGCCGAAATGCGGCACGGTCATGTGTTCAGAGAGGGTTCCTACCAACACTTTCCGGTGCAACCGATGAACATTGTGTTCGACGAGACGATGAGGTTGGCCGGGCAGCTGAGCCCCGGTCGCGACGCACTGCCCGTCGGACACATGGTCCTCGACGAAGGGTACGAGTGGAGTTCGGACAATCAAGCCGAGATCGACAAGGGTTGGATCGTCAAAGCGGACACGCTTGCCGAACTCGCCGGGAAGCTCGGCTTGGACCCCGCCGTCGTGGAAACAAGTGTGCACCGCTACAACGAGGCGTGCGCGGACGGCGTAGACCATTCCTTCGGCCGCAATCCGGATACTTTGGCCCCGGTGGCTACCGCTCCGTTCTACGCCGTCTCCGGGCCGCCACTGCTGGGATGGAGTAGCGGTGGGCCGCGCCGCGACGGTCATTCCCGCGTCCTCGACACCGCCGGTAGCCCGATTCCGGGGCTGTATGCGGCGGGCGCAGTGAGTTCCACCTACAGCGCGGCGAAGGACGGTGGATTCCATATTGCCGACGCCTTCGCGTTCGGTCGTGTTGCCGGCGCCCATGCTGCCGCGCGTAAAGCTTGATATCGCCGGCCTTTCGACTGACTAGCCACGCACAATTACGTGGCTGGTCAGTTGTGGTCGATCGTCACGCAGATGGACCCTCTGCGCCGGATGAAACCGAGATTCGTAGCGGGACGCTATCGCCTCGGCGGTCCCGTAATAGCTCACATCGCGCGGGCGTACCTTCGCACGCCGCAAGGACTCGTCGAAGCTGGCTTCAACCCAGATGCGTAGGTCGAACTGATCTCGCATCAGTCCGCGAAAAGCAGCACTCCCTCGACGATTACAATGGCGCGATCCGGGACTCGGGGCTTCGATACCACCGATTCGTCTGTCTCCGGATCAGTCGAGACGTAGGAAATTTCGGTAACTTCGGCCGACCGCAGCGGCACCATCACACGGCTACTCAGGTTCGAATAGTCGTACGCATCCTCGAGATACCCACGCACCGTGTCAGGATTTTTGTTCCGGATCGCTTTCGCAGTCGAGAACTCGTCGCCACGGATCATGATCACGTCATGGCCCGACGTCGAGATCCCGTCAGCCAACTCGTCTGCGATCGTCGATTTTCCGGATGCCTCGATTCCTGAAATCCCGACGATAGTGCGTCCGAGGCGATCTTCGTGGCAGCGTACGACGTGTTCGACGAGAGAACCCGAATCATCTGCCCCGAAGGTTGTCTGTCGCTTCACACCCGAGCGGCCTTGACCTCGTCGAAGAACGCGACGACGGCGGCTTCGTTCTCCGGCGGAACGGTGAGCGATGCCCGTGGACCCGCTACCGCGATGGAGTCGTCGGCGAGCCGGTTTCCAATGGTGAGTTTCAATCCCGATTTCGACGGTTTCGCCTTCACCGCAATGTGTTCGACATGCCAGCGAGCCACTTCGCTCGTGCTCGCGGCGGTGCGGTCGAAGACCTCCACCGTGCGGTGGTCGAGGACCATGACGATGTTGGTCCCGACGGTGACTTCCAGATAGCGTCGTTCCGCCACGGTGTGCGCCTTTCGGTTAGGTGAAACCGACGCTACACACCGTGGCGGAACCCAGCGCGACAAACCTCAGCTATTCAAAACTTCAGCGGGACGAACTCCCCGCATCCACCGGCAGGGCGACCGACGTGATGTAGCGGGCCTCGTCGGACGACAAGAACAGTGCCGCATTCGCTACGTCCACCGGTTCGATCCACGGAATGGCAAGCATGTTCATCGTCATCGCCGCCGCAGCGAATTCCTCGCGCGTCGGGTTCTCGAGATCGGGGCGGAACTTGCCGCGCACCAACGGGTTCTGAATCATCGGGGTGTCGACGTTGGTGGGATGGACAGTGTTGACCCGCACGTTGTGCGGCGCCAATTCCTTTGCCAGCGAACGCATCAGACCAACGACTCCATGCTTGGCTGCAGTGTAGTGCGCAACTCCGACCAGCCCCCGCAATCCGGCGATGGAACTGGTGAGTGTCATCGATCCCCCACCTCGCGCGATCAAGTGCGGCGCCGCAACCGTCGTGGTGTGCCACACCCCGGTCAGGTTCACGTCCAACATGGTCTGCCACATCGTTTCCGACATCGTCAGAGCCCCGTCGGAGGACGTGATACCAGCTGTAGCGCACACGATGTCGAGTCCGCCGAGCGCTTCGACCCCCGAGTCCACCGCGCTGCGTAGTGCCTCGAGATCCCGAACGTCCACTACCGCAGATTCGACCTTTCGCCCCAGTGCCTCGATCTGGGCTACCGTCTCGGCGAGATCGGATTCCGACGAGGGCGGGGTGACTGTCGTTTCCACCGACGCGCACACGTCGATCGCGATGATGTCCGCACCTTCTTCGGCGAATCGCACGGCCTGAGCCCGGCCGATTCCTCGTGCCGCACCCGTGATCAGCGCGATCTTGCCTTCCAATCGAGAAGTCATCAATTCACACTTTCTGGGTCAGGCCGGCGTCGACCACCAACTGACAGCCGGTCATGAAGCGGGACTCCGCGGATGCGAGAAACAGGACGGCATTGCTGACATCCACCGGATCGACCCAGGGAACAGGTAACAGGTTGCGTGCGCTCAGTACTGCAGCGGCGTCTGCTTCCGTGGGATTCTCGATGTCCGGGCACAGGTTCGCGAACACTCGCTCGTTGATGATCATCGGGGTACGTACCGAACCCGGATGCACGGAGTTGACGCGAATACCCTCCGCGCCCAACTCGTTGGCCAGCGTTCTGGCCAGGCCCACCACGGCGTGCTTGGCGGCGCTGTAATGACTCGCTCCGGCAATACCTTTGATTCCCGCTGTCGAGCTGACCAGAACGACCGATCCACCGTCGCCGAAGTGCGGAACACAGGCCTTGACGGTGTGCCACGCCCCGGTCAGATTGACGTCGAGCGAGCGGTTCCACACCGCAGGATCGACGGTCCACGACGGTCCCGGCGTGTCGTACACGCCCGCATTCGCGACCACGACGTCCAACCCGCCGAGCTCGGCGACACAATCGGCGACTACCGCGGCGAGATCTTCGAAGTCACGAATGTCCGCGACGCCGGTGACCGCCACGCCTCCACGCTCGCGTACCGCCTGGGCGGTCTCCTCCAGCTCGGACTTTGCCTGCACGACATCCAACGCGATCACGGACGCGCCTTCGTCGGCGAGACGCTCGCAGTGTGAGCGGCCCATCCCGCCGGCCGCACCTGTCACGAGTATGCGGATACCCTCGAGGCGACTCATGCGTGCACCGCACTGTTCAGTTCGAAGCCTCGGTATCCCGCGGCTGCCACGTCTGCACAGATGTCAGAGTAGACACCGAATCCTCCGATGAATGGCATGAATATCCTCGGCTTTCCCGGAATGTTGGCTCCCATGTACCAGGAGTTCGCGGATGGAAACAGCGTCGCCGACGCCCGGCGTGAGCATTCGTCGAGCCAGTTGTCCACGGCTTCGGCACTCGGTTCGATGGTGTCGATGCCCGCCGAATCGAGGTGGTTGATCGCGCCCGCGATCCAGTCCACGTGCTGCTCGGCAGCGAGAATCATGTTGGACAGCACACTCGGGCTACCCGGCCCGGTGACGATGAACAGGTTGGGGAACCCGTGTACTCCGAGGCCTAGATACGTCCTTGGACCCGCATGCCAGTTCTCGCGCAACGTCTCGCCATTGCGGCCGCGGATGTCGATGCGATCGAGCGCTCCCGTCATCGCGTCGAACCCGGTGGCAAACACCAGCGCATCCAGTTCGTAGTGCGCATCGGCCGTCTTGATTCCAGCCTCGTCGATCGCCTCGATCGGTGCGGACTTGAGATCTACCAGGCTGACGTTGTCACGGTTGTAGCTCTGGTAGTAGTTCGTGTCCGTGACTATCCGCTTGGTTCCGATGGGGTGGTCGTTCGGAATGAGCAGGTCGGCGATCGCCTGATCCTGGACTTCCGAGCGGATCTTGCGTTCGGCAAACGCTGCCGCTGTCCCGTTGGCCTCGATGTTGCTCGTCTGGTCTGCGAAGGTCTTCGCGAACAGGACACCGCCGAGCTTCCACCGCTCCTCGTATGCCGCGATTCTCTCGGCCTCCGAGACCTCGAGGGCGCTGCGAGGATCTGAAACGAACGGCGATCCACCGCCACTGCGCTTGGACAGCGCTCGACGCTCTGCGTAGCCGGCCTTGATCTCGGCGCGGCGCTTGTCATCGAGAGGCGTGTTTCCTGCCGGCACACTGTAATTCGCGGACCGCTGGAACACGTAGAGATGATCGGCCTGCTCGGCGATCAGCGGAATGGACTGGATGCCCGAGGATCCGGTGCCGATCACGCCGACGCGTTTGCCGGTGAAGTCGACGCCCTCGTGCGGCCAGAAACCGGTGTGGAACACATCGCCACCGAAGGTCTCACGGCCCGCAATGTTCGGAACGTTTGCGGTCGAGAGGCTGCCCGTGGCGCACACGACGAAGCGTGAGGTGACGTCGTGACCGCTGTCGGTCTGTACTCGCCACGTGGCAGTACCCTCGTCGAACTGTGCGCTCAGAACGCGTGTGTCGAAGGTGAAGCCAGTGCGTAGGTCGAAGCGATCAGCCACGTGATCGAGGTACGAGAGGATCTCCGGTTGCGCGGCGTACTTCTCGCTCCAGTCCCAATCCTGTTGGAGCTCTTCGGAGAACGAGTAGGAGTAGTCGAAACTCTCGACGTCGCAGCGTGCGCCGGGGTAACGGTTGAAATACCACGTGCCGCCCACTCCGGAGCCCGCCTCGAAGCCGTGGACACGCAGCCCCTGCTCGCGAAGTCGGTGCATGGCGTACATGCCAGCGACGCCGGCGCCGATGACTACGACGTCGAGTGGTGCGGTGGAGAAGTCAGGATCGGTCATGGTGGTCACGCTACGAGTGGACTGGTTGGTAGAGGAACGGGTTCTCCCGCTGGGTGGGCTACGGCAGTGGAGAGCGTTGGTGTCCACCGATCGGGGGACACCGATGTCATCCAGCACTCGGACCCGTAGGTGGACAGACCCGAAGGGATTTCGGGGCCATAGTTGTCTCATCACCGAAACACACGGTCACCGAGACCGACAAATCGAGGAGAACCATCATGACTACCAACACAATTCGACCCGAAGCAATTTCCTTCTCCGGCCTCAGCATGGCAGCTCTGGTTGCCCGCGCCGCCGGTGCGAACGCTGTGAAGTCGATAACCGACACTTCCGTCACGACGGCGATGATCAGCAATTCGGGCTTCGGGGCCCTGTATCTGGTCGACGCGTCCAACCCGAACGGCGACTGGATCGTCCCGCCGGCCGACTACATCCTGCCGAACATGAACGTCAACGTGGTCGCCACGAGCAAGAATCAGAACGACTTTCCCGTCGTGCTCACGTATCGCTCCGACGACGGTGGAGTGTTTGTCTTCAGCGCCACCAACTCGAAGACCAGGGCGGATGCCGGCGGAACGTACGCCCCCGACGGCCACGACGTGACGGTGACGATGACCTCGGGTTACCCGGCCATGAACGTCACGTACGTACTGCGGTGACTCCCGTTCACTCCAACAGACCCTGCCGCATCGCGGCGGCGACGGCGGCGCCTCGATCGTTGACTCCGAGTTTCTCGTAGAGGCGCTGCACGTGGGTTTTGACGGTCGAAGGCGCAAGAAAGAGTTGGGAGGCGATGGTGGGGATACTGGCGCCCTGCGCGATCAATCCGAGGACTTCACGCTCACGGGCGCTGAGAGTCGGGCCGGACGGCTCGCTGCGACGACGCACCTCGCCTACCAGTCCGGCAGCGATGCTGGGCGGCAACACATCTCGGCCCGCGGCGCAGTCGAGCACGGCGCTCACGATCTCGGCCCGGGTGGATTCCTTCGGCAGGAATCCGGCAGCACCCGCCTGCAGAGCCTGATACACGACGGACGATTCGTCGTGAGCACTGAGCAGGAGCACCCTGGTCGGCAACTCGTCTCGAACCACTGCTGCTGCCACCTGGGTCCCGTCCAGGTGCGGCATCCGGAAATCGATCAGCGCCACCTTCGGGCGTAATTCCCGAATCATTGCGAGCGCAGCTGCGCCGTCGTCGGCCTCGCCCAGAACGTCGATGCGGTCACTGCCGGTCAGGGCCCGAACCACGCCCTCACGAAACAACGGGTGATCGTCGCCGACCACCACGGAAACCTTGCCGACCACCGGCTTCGTGCCTTCTCGCATTGCTCACTTTCTCACGCCCGTACCAGCAATGCGAGCACTTGCGCCTCCCCCGATCGGGGGACACGCGATTCAACCCCGCCACGGCCCCGTCGGCGGACATACAGCAGCCCTGATTCGCGACAAGATTGATTCATCGCCGAGAACGGCAACCACACACCAGCCCAGGAGCAGACATCATGCGTACCAACACCACTCGCTTCGTAGCAGTCACCGCAATCGCCCTCGCTCTCGGCGGAACCGCACTGGGAACCGCGGCGGTCGCCAACGCCGGCACCATGCCGACCGACGGCCCGACGGTTGCCATGACCATCACCAACAACACCGACAACCCGATGCTGCTGGACAGCGCGTCCAACCCCTACGGACAGTGGATCAACGGCCCCCGCTCCTACCTGGCTCCGCACACGACCGAAATCGTCACCGCCTACAGCAGCGATCCGCGCGGCATCGGTGTCGACGTCACCTACAACGTGGCCGACGGAGTCCAGACCGTCATGGCGGCCAACAACTACGCCGGCAACCCCACCCTCGACGGGACCCGCATCATCGGTGACCCGACGCACGTCATCCTCACCGACTACATGGCTACCGGCTACCCCACGATGAACGCCTCCTACGACGTCTTCACGCAGAACTGAAACGAGCGTTGAAGCAACCACGAACTTGATCCGCTACGGCCCACGACCCGGTATCCGCATGGATGTCGGGACGTGGTGTGCGCTGACCAGCTCAGACGCGTTCGACCAACACGCAGCGGGCACCACTGAAGATCGTAGGCATGCACTTGTTGCAGTGGATGCACAGTGATTGGGTATCGGATTCGGCTGCGATCCGATTGATCAGATCCGGTTCTCTGAGCAGTGCCCGTGCCATAGCGACGAACTCGAACCCTTCCGCCATTGCGGTATCCATGCCCGCTTTGTCCGTGACACCGCCGAGCAGCACGAGCGGCAACTTCACCGCAGCACGGATCTGGCGAGCCTCTTCCAGCATGAACAGCGGCTTGTACGGATAGGCATGCAACATGCTCTTGCCCACCAACTGCACACCGAGTCGAACAGGCTGCGGCATCGCGGCGGCAAACTCGCGGATCGGCGCATCGCCCTTGAACAGGTACATCGGGTTGAGCAGTGAGCTACCCATCGTCAACTCGAGCGCATCGACACTTCCGGATGCTTCGAGCCACTGCGCCACCTGGATTGCTTCGTCCACCCAGAATCCGCCTGGCACACCGTCGTCCATGTTCAGCTTGGCCAAGATCGCGATCTTGTCGCCGACTGCATCGCGCACACTGCGCGCAGTTTCGAGTACGACGCGAGCCCGATTCTCGAGCGATCCGCCGTAAGAATCCTTACGACGGTTCAGTTTCGGACTCAGGAACGAGCTCGCGAAATAGTTGTGGCCGAAGTGGATCTCGACGGCGTCGAATCCTGCCTCGACGGCAAGTCGCGCAGCGCTCCCGTGCGCCGCCGCAATTCTGGTGATGTCCGCTGTGGTGGCAGTGCGAATCATCCTCATGCTCAACGGATTGAACGAACTCGACGGTGCCAGCGCAGGCAGTCCGGTCGACTTCTGATTCGCGACGGGGCCGGCGTGCCCGAGCTGCGCCGATGCTGCTGCCCCTTCGGCGTGAATGGCATCGGTGAGTCGTCGCAGTCCGGGGAGGGCATCGGGCCGCATCCACAGCTGGCCGTATTCGGTGCGCCCTTCCGGTGCCACGGCGCAATACGCGACGGTGGACATCCCGACTCCGCCGGCTGCCGGGCGGCGATGGAACTCGATCAGCTCGTCGGTGACCAGGGCGTCGGGAGTTTTGCCTTCGAATGTCGCGGACTTGATGATTCGATTTCGCAAGGTCACCGGGCCCAGCTTTGCCGGGGCGAGCACGTCGGGAGCAGTCATCAAGTTTGCCTCTCGCAGGGGTTGTTTGCTGGACGGTAGATCGATGGTCCAGAGCTGGCCAGCCCCCGTGCCACGGAGCGGGAAAACAACTTCAGCCCGGCCGAGGTGGCCGGGCTGAAGTGACATCGCTGCAGATCAGATGCGTCCGAAGTACGCGTCCTTGAGCACTGCCAGGTCGTCGATGTCCTTGGCGTCGGCGTCGAGGACCACCTTGCCGATGTCGAGGACCGTCACGTGATCGGCGACGCTCATCGCGGCCTCCACTGCCTGCTCCACCAGCAGAACAGCCAGGCCGGTTTCCTTGAGCTGCTGGACGCGGTCCATCACCTCACCGACGATCACCGGAGCCAGCCCGCCCGACGGTTCGTCGAGAAGGAGCAACCGCGGCTGCGCCATCAGCGCTGCGCCGATCGCGAGCATCTGCTGCTGACCGCCCGACATGGAACCGGCGGGAAGCGCACGCTTCTCCCCCAGGATCGGGAACATCTCGTACATGGACTCGACGGATTCCATCAGCTCGCCGCGCTTTGCCTTGCGGGTGTACCCGCCCAGCAGAAGGTTCTGCTCGACGGTCTGCTTGTGAAAGACCCGCTTACCCTCCTGCACGTACGCCATACCCTGCCGCACCCGCTTGTGCGCGGGAACTCCGGTGATGTCGGCACCGTCCATTTCGACGGTTCCAGAGGCCACCTTGTTGAGGCCGGACAGAGCACGGAGCGTGCTCGTCTTGCCTGCACCGTTGCGCCCGAGCAGGGCTGTCACCTGACCGGGATAGACGTCGAACGAGACATCCCAGACGACGCGCAGATCGCCGTACCCGGTCTGCAGGTTACGGACCTTCAGAATCGGTTCCATCACTTCACCTCGCTGGTCTGATGGTCTACCGCGCCGATTTCTTCGAGCAGCGCATCCTCATCACCGGACTTGACTCCGAGGTATTCGCTCAACACGCGCGGGTGATGTTCGATCGTCGCCGCATCGCCGGTGGCGATCACCTGCCCCTGCGCCAGCACCACGATCTCGTCGGCCAGCGAGAGCACGAGGCGGAAGTTGTGCTCCACCAACACCACTGTGGCCCCGGCATCACGCAGTACCCGGATCAGGTCCGCCAGGCGTTCGAGTTCGTCCTCGTCGAGTCCGGACGCAACCTCGTCGAAGAGTACGACCCTCGGCTCGGCGATGACGGCGCGAGCAACTTCGAGCATGCGACGCATCCCCAGGGGCAGCGACGTCGCGATCTCGTTGCGCAGGTGCGACATCCCCACGAGCTCGAGAACACGCTCGGCCTCGACGATGTCGGCCTTCGCGATCCTGCGGAAGCTGGGCAGGCGAAGCACAGCCGACGCCATCGACGCGCGGTGCACCGAATACCGTCCGGATGCAACAGCTTCCAGAACCGTGATGTTCTCCGGAATCGTCGGAGTTTGGAACGTGCGCGCCACCCCCACGCGCGCCACCTTGTGCGGCGACGACTGCGAGACCACCGTGTCACCGATTGTGATCACGCCGGCGTCCGCGGTGTAGAAGCCGCAGATCATGTTGAGCATGGTCGTCTTACCCGAACCGTTGGGCCCGATCAACGCGGTGACCTTACCGGCCTCTGCGGTCAGGGTTGCCGCATTGAGTGCCTGGTTACCACCGAATGCCTTGGACACTCCGTCGACCACCAACCGAGCGCCATTGATCGGCGCCAGTTCCGGTGTTCCGCCGCTGTTTTCCTTTGCGACGACTACGCCCAGGCCGGCCCTGCGATCGAGTTTCGAGACGATCGCTCGCCCGACCTTGGTCAGCCCACCGGAGAGCAGCACACCGCCGATGATCAGGAAGCCTCCGTAGAAGATCAGCGAGTATTCCTGAAATGCCGTCGACTGGTTGGGACCGAGCTGCATGATCGCGGCACCGACTACGGCGCCGTACACACTTGCCGCACCGCCCAGGATGGATGCCGCCAGAACCGCTGTCGCAAAGGTGAACCCGAAGGCTTCCGGCGAGATGAACAGGTCGGTATTGGCGAACAACGCACCCGCCAGACCGGCCGGGAACGCACCGATCGCATAGCCGAGCAGTTTCATCCGGAACACCGACACACCCTGCGACGACGCCAGCACCGGCGACTGCTTGAGCGTGCGGAACGCGATGCCGTGGCGCGAGACCACCAGGTTGCGCATCACCGCGAACCAGAGGACGGTCACCACGACAACCACCATGTAGTACTGCTGGGTGTCGAGTTCGGAGCCGAAGAGCGTCGGCGGCTCCATACCGGTGAGGCCGTTTCGGCCGCCGGTCTTGCCGCCGAAGATCGCCAGTACGTCCGGCACGAGCAGGACCAGGAAGAACGACGTCATCGCCAGGGACCAGTTGCCCAGTCGCAGACCGGGAACGCCGGTCAAGATGCCGACGCCCAATGCCACCGCACCGGCCGCAGCGAGCTGGACCAGGATGTCGGTGTGACCGGCCTGGGACATCAGACCCGCGGTGTATGCACCCGCCGCGTACATCGCGGCCTGGCCGAGCGCCAGTTCACCGGCAAAGCCGAGGCTCAGGTTCAGGCCGCTGACCACAAGTGCCAGGATGCAGGCCAATTGAATCTGCCGTGATGTCGACAGGTCGAGCCCCATCACGGGCAGCAGCAAGATCACTACCGCCAGGACCAGCGGGATGATCCAGCTCGGAAGGGAACGGAAAGTCCGCCACGCGCTAACCATTTCACACCACCCGTTCTCGGACGTTGCCGAACAAGCCGGCAGGTTTGACCATCAAGATGATGATCAGCACCGTGAAGACGGCGATATTGCTGTACTGACTTCCCGCCCACAGGGCGGTGAACGATTCCACCAGGCCGACGGTCAGGCCGCCGATCAAAGCGCCTGGCAGAGAGCCGAACCCGCCGATCGCCAACGCCACGAATCCCTTGAGGGCCAGCGCGGCACCCAACGTCGCAACTGCAAACGTCTTGGGGCCGACAAGGAGTCCGAGGACACCGGCCAATGCACCCGAGAAGGCAAACGCACCCAGCGCCAACCGTCGTACGTTGACTCCTCGCAGCATCGCGGCTTCACGATCCTCGGAGATGCCGATCAGAGCCAGACCCGTCATGGTCTTCTTCGAGACGTAACTCAACCCGATGACCAGTGCGATCGCCGCAACAAGCAGAGCGATCTCGACCGGGTAGGTACGGCCGCCGAGTAGGGTGATCGGTTCGTTCGATCCGAAGAACGGAACCGTGAGAGGTTCACTACCCCAAATCAATTGAGTTGCACCATTGAGCAGCGTGGCAACGCCAAGCGTGGTGACCAGCTGGTTCTGGTGATCGGCCACCGGTCTGATCGCGACGATCTCCTCGACCGAGGCGAGGAGCATCACGGTCACGGTTGCCATGACGGCCACCACGAGAACGGGAAGTTTCAGGGTCACGAGACCCGTGTAGGCGACGAAAGTGCCCACCATCATCAGCTGAGCTTGAGCGAAGTTGAAAGTGTTGGAGGAAACGAAAACGATGTTGTACCCGATGGCAACCAGCACGTAGACCGCGCCGAGCGCCAATCCGGACCACAGAATGGTCATGACGCAGCCGGGTTTCCGAACTGACCGTTGAGGATCTTCGTCGGGCTGATGAACTTCAGCTCACTGGTATCCGGGTTCGGGCCGTGGTTGTCAGAGCTGAAGTTGTAGCGCGAGAGGAATGCGGTCTTGGCATTCTCCTGAACCTCTGCGGTTTCCAGTGCTTCGGCGAGCTTCTTCGGATCGGTCGAACTGCCGACCTTCTCCGCTGCTGCCGCGACGAGGGGGAATGCGTCGTAGTTGTCCGCGAGGATCAGCGTCGACGGGATCGAGCCCAGCGACGCCATCGTGTCCACCATCGTGTTGACGAGCACGTTGTTCGGATCGAACACCGTGCTGGTGAACACCTGCGTCACCAGGTTCTTCACCTGCGGGGTGCCTAGCACACCGGCGGGCGGATCATTGGCGATGAGGTTGGTGGCAGAGACCGACGTGTTGCCGATCAACGGCACGTCCCAGCCGAGTCGCTCCAGGCTCTGCAACACGTATCCGAGCGGGGCGCCGTACGCGTCCAACGCGATTGCCGTTGCACCGGCATTCTTGAGGGACTGCAACTGCGCCGTCATGTCCAGAGCAGCGGCGTCGTACTCTTCGTTGCCGGCAGCCTTCAGACCGACCTTCTCGAGCGCACTGGTCATCTCCTCGCCGAAGAGTTCACCGTAAGCGGTACTACCGTGCAGGACTCCGACGCTGCTGTAGCCCTTGGTCTTTGCATACTCGGAGATGCCGCGAGCGGTGTCGGTCGCGCCCGGAGCCAGGTCGAAGTTCAGCGGGAACTTCGAGGGGTCCGTGGAATCGGGAGAAGGCGCCATGCTCAGCGAGAGGATGTTGTTCTGCTTGAGGATCGGGAGAACCGCAGCCGCGATCGACGAAGGACCCGAGTTGAGGTAGAGGTCAGGCTTGTTCCCCGAGTTGATGGCTTCGCGCAGCTTGGTGACGGCGATGGTTGCATCACCCGCGTCATCGACAGTGGTGAGCTCGATCTGACGGCCGCCGATGCCCCCGGCCTCGTTCTGGACCTGAACGCCGGCCTTCGTGGCCAGCAGGGAAGTCTGCGAGTTCGCCGCGAGAACACCCTGCGCACTGATCCCGCCGGTCAGCAGGACGCGGTACGGCGAATCCGCGCCACCTTCGGACTCCGAAGAACCACTACACCCCGCGAGAGCCAGAGCCGTCACGGCAACTGCCGCAACAAGAATGGGCCGACGATTCATGTCTGCACTCCTAGAACACATGTATGCACCGAACGTCAGGCGAATACCTGACGAAAGAAGGATCGGCCGGTGGGAACGCCTGATTTCGAGCACCAGCCAACCAAGCACCCGCTTGATGATCTAGCAAGCAGTTGCTTGGGTTGGAGCATAGAATGTGATCTGGATAACGTCAAACGCACAAAAGAGGAGTCATGGAAGCGGACGCTATGCATATTCGGGCGGCCTCGACAGACCGATTCCCGCTGGGTGGAAACGCCAAAACGGCCCCACACCCTGCGGGATTCGATGAGGTGAATCCGAGCAGGGCGTGGAGCCGTTTGCGTAAAGGTCTGAACTATCGCTGGTTTCGTGGCTTCCAAACCACCAACGCGTTGTTGCGTGGAATCGGAACGAGGTCCCGGCGATAGCCCGCATGGACTTTCGCGATTTCCTCGGCCAGTTCGCGGACGCGATGCTGCAGAGCCTCGACCTGGTTGGTCAGTTCGATGATCCGTTTGATTCCGGCGAGGTTGACGCCCTCGTCCTGCGAAAGCCGTTGCACTTCACGCAGAAGCGCAACATCACGCGGGGAGTAGCGTCGTCCGCCACCAGTGGTTCGGTGAGGGGTGACCAAACCGAGTCGATCGTAGTTACGCAAGGTCTGCGCATGCATTCCGGCCAACTCGGCTGCCACCGAGATCACGAAGATCTGGGCGTCAGGATCGACCGTCGCATCCCATTGATTCTGCGGTCGTTCGGTCATCATGCACCGGCCCACCCGGCCCGTGGATCGAACCCGCTCGCCTTCTCGGCTTCGAGATAGGTCTTCAGCGCTTCGATCGCCGGGTCGTCCAACTTCTGCGGGACGGATACCTTGACGGTGACCAGAAGGTCGCCTGCCCCCTCGGGACGCTTGGGGATGCCGCGTCCGCGAACTCGCAGAATGCGTCCGTCCACCGTTCCGGCCGGAACCTTCACTCCGACACGGCCGTCCAGGGTCGGCACGGACAGTGTCGTCCCGAGCACCAGTTCGCCGTAGCTCACCGGAACCGTCAGCGTCAGATCGTCGCCGTTACGGCCGAAGACATTGTCCGGCTTGACGCGGATGTTGACGAACAGGTCACCCGCCGGAGCTCCGCGGAGACCCGCTTCGCCCTTGCCCTTGAGTCTGATTTTCTGACCGTCGCTCACGCCTGCCGGCACGCGAACCGTGATGGTCCGTGTCCGGTTGGTGACGCCGCTACCGTGGCAGTCCTCGCAAGGCGAGTCGATGATCGAGCCGGTTCCCCGGCAGTCGTCACACGGCTCACTGAATCCGAATGCGCCCTGGTTGCGGCTGACCACGCCGGTTCCGTTGCAATGCGGGCACACTCGCGGGCTGGTGCCCGGCTTTGCGCCGCTGCCGTGACACGTGGTGCACGACGTCGGGCTGGTCAGACGAAGTGGGACGGTGACACCGAGCGCCGCTTCGCGGAAGGCGAGCGTCGTCTCGGTCTCGAGGTCCTTGCCTCGACGCGGGCGGTTGGGCGCAGCGGTGCGCTGGCCCGCTCCCCCGCGATTGAACAATCCGCCGAAGATGTCTCCGAGACCCGAGTCCTGCCCGCCGGCACCGCCGCCGAACAGGTCGTTGATGTCGAAACCACCAGCGCCGGGGTTGAATCCACCGCCACCTTGCGCACGGGGACCGAAGCCTCCGCTGGCAAAGAGACGCCTGGCCTCGTCGTACTCCTTGCGCTTGTCCGGATCAGACAGAACGGCATGAGCTTCACTGACGGACTTGAAACGCTCTTCGGCCTTCGCATCGTCAGGGTTGGCGTCGGGATGAAGATCCCGGGCCAGCTTGCGATACGCCTTCTTGATTTCGTCGGCCGTCGCGGTGGACGAGACGCCCAGCTCCTTGTAGAAGTCCTTCTCGATCCACTCCCGTTGACTCACTGGGCGTCTCCTCCTCTCACTCTTACTTCGCTTCTTGTTCTGAACCGTCTGCAGGCTTGTCGCCTACCCGGTCCGTCACGGCCACCATTGCGGTCCGAAGGACCCGGTCGCCGAGCTTGTAACCCTTGCGCATGACCGTCCCGAGTACGGGGTCGTGGCCTTCGCCTTCATGCTGCACCGCTTCGTGGAGTGCGGGATCGAAATCGTCGCCCTCGTTACCGAAGTCGGTCAAACCCAGACCCGTCAGGGTCGTGTTGAGCTTGTCCGCGAGTGCACGCAGTGGACCTGATTCGAGGTCACCGTGTGCCCGAGCGCGATCCAGGTCGTCGAGGATTCCGATGAGTTCGGTGATGACCGAAGCGCGCGCGGTTTCCTTGATGACCTGCTTGTCACGCTCGACGCGACGACGGTAGTTGGTGAACTCCGCCTGAAGTCGCTGCAGATCCGCAGTTCGTTCGGCGAGCTGATCGGTGGCGGATGCTTCCTCCACGATCGACTCTGCTTCCTGAACTACCCCTGTGTCTTCCGAGTCGAGCGGCGGCAGGGATTCCCCCGCCGCCTCTCCCTGTGCACCGGTCTCGGGGTCGACCGGGTTGTTCTCGGAGTTGTCCGAGGTCACTTCTTGTCCGAGTCGGTGGGCTCGTCGACAACCTCGGCGTCGACGACGTCGTCGTCATTGCCTGCGCCGTCGGTGTTTCCGGCCTCGTTTGCAGCGGAAGCCTCGTAGATGGCCTGGCCCAGAGCCTGCGACTCGGTGCCCAGCTTCTCCACTGCGGTCTTCACTGCAGCGATGTCGGTGCCTGCCAGGGCGTCGTTGACGTCCTTGACCGCTGCCTCGACCTTGGTCAGGATCTCCTCGGAGACCTTGCCCGCGTTCTCACCTTCACGCTGCTCCTTGACGAACTTCTCCGTCTGGTGGACCAGCGACTCGGCCTGGTTGCGGACCTCTGCCTCTTCGCGACGTGCCTTGTCTTCCTCGGCGTGAGCCTCGGCGTCCTTGACCATGCGCTCGATCTCTTCCTTGGACAGACCGGAGCCGTCCTGGATCTTGATCGTGTTTTCCTTGCCGGTGCCCTTGTCCTTCGCCGTCACGTGCACGATGCCGTTGGCGTCGATGTCGAAGGTGACCTCGATCTGCGGAACGCCACGCGGGGCGGGCGGCAGATCGGTGAGCTCGAAGGAGCCGAGCAGCTTGTTGTGCGAAGCGATTTCGCGCTCACCCTGGAAGACCTGGATCTGCACCGAAGGCTGATTGTCGTCAGCGGTGGTGAAGGTCTCGGAACGCTTCGTGGGGATGGTGGTGTTGCGCTCGATGAGCTTGGTCATCACGCCACCCTTGGTTTCGATACCGAGGGAAAGCGGCGTGACGTCGAGGAGCAGAACGTCCTTGACCTCGCCCTTGAGCACGCCGGCCTGGAGTGCGGCGCCGACTGCGACGACCTCGTCCGGGTTGACACCCTTGTTGGGCTCACGGCCACCGGTCAGTTCACGAACCAGATCGGAGACTGCCGGCATACGGGTGGAACCACCGACGAGCACGACATGGTCGATGTCCTTGACAGCGATTCCGCTGTCCTTGATCACTGCCTGGAACGGCGCACGGGTGCGATCGAGCAGGTCCGAGGTGATCTTCTGGAACTCGCTGCGGGAGAGCTGCTCGTCCAGGAAGAGCGGGTTCTTGTCCGCGTCGACCGTGATGTACGGGAGGTTGATGGAGGTGCTCTGCGAGCTGGAGAGCTCGATCTTCGCCTTCTCCGCAGCCTCACGCAGACGCTGCAGGGCCATCTTGTCCTTGGTCAGATCGATGCCGTTCTGAGCCTTGAACTTGTCGACCAGCCAAGCGACGACGCGCTCGTCCCAGTCGTCGCCACCGAGGTGGTTGTCACCGGAGGTTGCGCGAACCTCGACGACGCCGTCGCCGATTTCGAGCAGGGAGACGTCGAAGGTGCCGCCACCGAGGTCGAAGACCAGAATGGTCTGCTCGGTGTCACCCTTGTCCAGTCCGTATGCCAGTGCAGCCGCGGTGGGCTCGTTGACGATACGAAGGACGTTGAGGCCGGCGATCTGGCCGGCTTCCTTGGTTGCCTGACGCTGTGCGTCCTCGAAGTATGCGGGGACGGTGATGACGGCGTCGGTGATGTCTTCGCCGAGGTAAGCCTCCGCGTCACGCTTGAGCTTCATGAGCGTGCGGGCGCTGATTTCCTGCGGCGTGTACTTCTTGCCGTCGATTTCCACGTTCCAGTCAGTGCCGATGTGGCGCTTGACGGAGCGGAGGGTGCGGTCGACGTTCGTGACTGCCTGGTTCTTCGCGGGCTGACCGACGAGAACCTCGCCGTTCTTGGCAAATGCGACCACCGAGGGGGTGGTACGTGAGCCTTCGGCGTTGGCGACCACTACGGGCTCGCCGCCCTCCAGCACTGCAACTACCGAGTTGGTCGTACCGAGATCGATACCGACTGCACGAGCCATAGTGTTCCTACCTTTCGTTCTGCGGTTCTCTGCCCGAGTGGTTGATCTCGAACATGACCGCGAGTTTTTCGCTTGGTGAGCGTCCTCCGCTCAAGTTTGCCTCCGACCGTGGCCGGGAGTCAACTTGAAGTTGAGCCGAGGGCGCTCAAGCTTGTCGAAATGGTCAACTACAGCCCACGTAGATTTGTTCCCGCCTTCCCCGAAAAGCCGAAAAAGTGCGCCACATCACTTCCGAATCTCTCCGAATGGCTACGATCGGCCGGTGACCGATCCCGACAATTCTCCCGTTCGACCTGCTCGACCGGCGCCGGCGCGCCCGGCACCCGAGCGACCCGACGTCTCGGTTCGGCCGCTCCGACCTGCAGCGAACGACGAGATACCCAAGGCCGTGACCTTGTCCACCTCTGCCTGGATCGGCTCGTTCGTCGTCCTGGCCGGTATCGCCGGAGTGGTAGTCACCAGCCTCGACGACGTCCGGTCAGCCCTCGAAGAATCGACTGCGCGCGACAATCCCGGATACTCGTCCACCGACATCTCCGATGCCGTCACGGTCGTCCTGGCCGGCAGTGGCGGCGGCGCTCTCGTCCTGATCCTGCTCGCACTCATGAGCCTTCAACTCCTCCGTGCCCGCAAGAACGCCGGGCGGGTGATGACGGCGATCGTCGGAGCCCTCAGCATCGCGGCCGGACTCGGCTTCATGTCTCTGGTCGACGGCGCCGCGGATATCGGCGCCGGAGTTCTGAGATGGGGTCCGATTCTCTACTGCGTCCTTGTAGCAGTGGCGGCGATCGCTCCGTTTGCTCCCGGTGTCAGCACCTGGCTGCGAGTACGCCGATGAAGGTTCACGTACAACTCGACTCCGCGCCGGGCGCGGGCGCTGCTCGCAGCCGTGGACTCGCGGACACCGGCGCCGGTGGCCTGTTCACCTTCGAGGGACCACACGACGTGTTCTTCCCGCTCGTCGAAGCGGCATCGGCCGTCGACCTCGACCTGATGACCAACGTCGCCATCGCATTCCCCCGCAGTCCCATGCATCTGGCGCATTCGGCCAACGACCTACAGTTGCTCAGTCGCGGCCACTTTCGCCTCGGTCTCGGATCGCAGATCAAACCACACATCGAAAAACGCTACAGCGCAACGTGGTCGCGTCCAGCGGCCCGCATGAAGGAGACGGTCGCAGCGGTCAAGGCGATCTTCACGGCGTGGGAGAACACCTCGACGCTGAACTTCCGCGGCGAGTTCTTCACCCACACTCTGATGCCCCCGACGTTCGATCCAGGCCCCAATCCCTATGGACCGCCGCCCATCCTGATGGGTGCGCTCGGACCGGTGATGACCCGGACGGCGGCGGAGGTGGCCGACGGACTCCTGGTCATGCCGTTCCACACGCAACGCCATTTCCTCGAACGAACACTTCCGGCCGTCGATGCCGGCCTCCGTGAATCCGGCCGCACCCGAGACGAATTCACGATCATCCCGCAGGTCATCGTCGGCGTCGGCCGCGGCGACGATCAACTTGCCGCGGCCGCCCGAGGCGTCAGAGCCCTGCTCTCGTTCTACGGTTCGACGCCCGCATACCGTCCGGTGCTCGACGTCGAAGGGTGGGGCGAGGTCCAACCGGAACTCAATGCCCTGTCGAAGCGAGGTGGTTACGCCGACATGGCATCACTGATCACCGATCCGATGCTGACCACACTCGCCGTCGTCGGCACCCCCGAAGAGTGTGCTGCCGAGATTCGGCGGCGGTTCGGCGAGCATGCCGACGAAGTGTGCTGCTACTTCCCGGGTTACGACGTAGAGCCGGCTGACGTGGCGTCGATGATCTCGCTTCTCACCTGAACCTGGTCGAACTTCCTGATCAGGCCCCCAAGGTACGGGCCAGCTCGGTCAACGACTCCCGGGCAGCACGCAGGCTCGCGTCACCCTGCTCGATCAGCGGTGCCATCGCCGGAATACGCTGCGCCAAAGTCAGTTCCGCGGTGATGACGGAGACATCCATTCCCATCGACACCCCGAGCACCTGAACGAGTGGCGGGACGGTGTGATCGTTGGCCTCGTTCCCCGAGCCCGGTGCATAGGTGTTCCCACGGCTGGACACGATCACCACGGGCTTACCTGCGAGCGGCTGAGTACGCGTGTCGAAAGGCACCGTAGTCCCCAGGACGTGCACGTAATCTATCCACGCCTTCAACGTGGACGGGATCGACCAGTTGTACATCGGCGCGCCGATCACGACTACGTCTGCAGCGGTAAGTTGCTCGATGACCCGAGCCTGTAGTGCTTCCGCGGCGGGATCCGGAATCTCTCCCTCGACCCGCAAACGTGGTGCATAGTGCAGAGCCGCGTCCGCGAGGTGCGGCAAGGGATCCCGGTGCAGGTCCACCGTCACCGTCGTGTGATCCGGACTGTTGTTCGACCACTGCTGAGCGAACAGGGCGGTGAGATCACGAGAGGTCGAGTTGTGGAGTTCGGCAGACGAATCGATGTGAAGTAGCTGTGGCATCCTTCATCAGTACCAGAGCGCGCTCAACTCTTCTCCGCGGCGAGATCGGATTCTGCCGCGTACTGCGCCAGCAGGACACGTTCGCGCTCGCGGCGCGGATAGAAGAACGTCACCACCGCGGCACCGGCACACACGATGATGATCGCCGCGATGTAGGCGTTTGTATCCCCGTCCAGGAAGGCGTTTTTGGCGGCGGTCATGATTTGGTCCGCGTATTGCGGGTAGCGTTCCGCGAGAACTTCGGCGCTGGAGAAAGATTTGGTGAGCGCGGCCTGAGTTTCGGGAGTCACCTCGGATGCGTTCGGCGAGGACGAGATCGCATTCCCCAACGATTTTGCGTACCCGGCCGTGAGTATTCCGCCGAGAATCGACTGCATGATGGCGCCGCCCAGGTCGCGTTGCAGGTCCGAGGTTCCCGACGCCATACCAGCGCGGTGCACGGGAACGGATCCGGTCAGCGAACGCGATGCCGGTGTGCCTGCCAGGCCGACCCCGATCCCGACAAGCGCATAGGCCAGCGCGACCTGCCAATACTGTGTGCTTTCGTTCCACAGGAAAAGCGCGACAAACAACCCGAGAACCACGAACAGGTAGCCGGAGAGCAGCGTGACGCGGGCGCCGTACCTTTCGATCATGGTCGCCGAGCGCGGCGCAACGATCACCATCGCCAGCGCAGCCGGAATGATGGCCGCACCGGCTGCCAGCGTCGAGTAGCCGAGGACGTTCTGCAGGAACTGCTGGCCGATGAACATCGCGCCCATGAGCGAACCGAACACGACCAACCCGCCCACCGCCGCGACCCAGAAGGTCGGGCGCGCAGCTACGTGAAGATCGAACAGCGGATTGACCGCGCGTCGCTGTTGCAGGAAGAACCCGATACCCGCGACGACCGCTATCGCCCCGAGCACCAGAGCCAACGTGCCCGAACCCTTCACCGGCGCAAAGTTGATGGACAGCACCAGCGCCCCGATGAAGACGATCGACACTATGCCTCCGAGGTGATCAACTCGCTCGGTCGTCTCGTTGACGTGCGCGGGCACCAACACCAGCGAACAGATCAGTGCCACGAGAGCCAACGGAAGGGTGACGAAGAAGACCGAACCCCAGTGAAACTGCTCGAGCAGCGCCCCCGAGACGATCGGACCGAGTGCTGAAATCGCGCCACCGATTGCGGACCACATGGCAATCGCCTTGGTCCGTGCCGGTCCGGCCCACAGCGCCGTGATGATCGCCAGCGTGGTCGGGAATGCAAGACCTGCCGAGACGCCTCCGACTATCCGAGCAAGGAACAGCACTTCGAAGTTCCCGGCGAATCCAGCCACGATCGACGCCGGAATAGACAGCGCCATGCCGGTGACCAGCAGCATCTTGCGGCCGTATCGGTCTCCCAACGCCCCAAGGTAGAGCACCGTTCCGGCCAGGCCCAACGAGTACCCGACCGCGATCAGGTTCAGTTGCGTCTGGCTGGCGTCGAAGGCCCGCCCGATGTCCGGCAGCGCGACATTCGCGACCGAGAGATTGAGATTCGCGACCGCAGCGACCAGGATGAGCGTCCCCAGGACGAGGGTGGCTCGATCCGGTGAAGCGGACTTGATGTCACTCGCCATGCGCGTGCTCCCATCGAGGTGGGACCCGAACCTGGGAGTTATGTCCGGGTCATCCCGAACTCAAGATAGAACCCTCTCCAAGCGCTCGCACAGTGAACGGGTCCCTATTCGGGCACAATTTCAGCCAAGACGCCCTCGGCGCTGCGGGCAGCAACCAGGCAGGCGCGGGAGGTGAACCTGTCGAAGAGCGGATGCCTGGACAACTCCCGCCATCGCCGGACAGCCGCGGTAGCCTGCGCACGCTGGACCTCCGGCGATTCTTCCGGTTCGCAGCCCAACCGGTCACTGGCCCGGATTCCGTAGCCACCGATCAGCCTTTGTAGTTGTGCCAGGTCGTCGGGTGGCAGATCTGTGTGTACCGAACGAAGTCGCCCGAGCAGGCGAAGTTCGTGGAAACCGTGAACATCGGCAAGCAACCGTTGTGCCTCCGCCGCGATCAGATCGCCTTCCTCACTCGGATCGGCTTCGAGGATTCGGCCCAACGTCACCAGCGCGGTGTGCGATTTCAGTTGATCCGCGCGCTGCCCGAACTGAACGTCGATCACCTGACGAAGGTCGTCCAGTCCGCTTCGCTCCAGCAATTCGGCTGCCAGAGACGGTGAATCAGTGGCCCCCAGCTTGATCGACGTCACGGCGAGGCGAATTCCGAAGAGCCCGAACCGATCGGCCAATTGCGCCCGCATCGCCGCGTCGACCGGGAGCGGACTGTCCTGCCTGGCAAAACGATCCGCGGAGAGCAGTGCAAGGCTCAGATCCTCGGATGGGACCTGCGCGAGCGCCGAGAAGGCAGCGAACTCACTCTGCCTCATCGTCCGTGCGGCGAGTGCCAGCAGACCTGCCACGGGAACCACCGACTGACACAGGCCGGTTCGCTCCAATTCCTCGGCAAATCGTGCCGCGACGTCCTTCGCCGAAGACAACGCATCGAGCCTGCCTGCGCCGACCTCGTCGGCACGCGAGAGAACACCGATCACTCCGAGCGGGCCGGATTCTCCGCCGACATGATCAGCGATCTTCCCGAGGAACTGCATGTCACTGGCGTTCAGGGCGCGCAGCAGGTAGACCACCGCGTCCGCGCCGGGCGCACCACCATCGGGAACCAGCATGTCCCAGGTTCGGGCCGAAACCTCGGTCGAGAGCGACGACGTACCTGGGGTGTCGATGATCGTCGTACGAGCCAATGCCGAAGACGGCCAGTCGACGTCGATGCGGTCCACCGAGTCTGCGGTGTACTCCCCCAGATCGAACGTGAGCCTGCCGTCGCGGCGCGTCACCGGCACGTTGAACTCGGCACCGTTCTCGGCCGTCGCAGTCACCTGGGGCGTTGTCCCGTTCCGATACCAGGTGACGACGCGCGTGCACTCCGTCGCGTCGGTAGGCGCTATATCCTGTCCGACAAGCGAATTGAGCAGCGTCGACTTCCCCGCCTTGAGGGAGCCGGCGAGCGCCACCCGGAGTGGCTCGCCGAGTCGGGCAGCGCATTCGTCCAACTGGGCTCGCGTCTGCGGCTGGTCCGCGTAGACCCGTCTGGCCTGGTCGATCAGAGCATGTGCCGACTCCACAGCGGTCACGGCGGTCGTGGCACTCATGCGTTGCTCACCTTTGCCGAAGCAGGAGCCGGAGTTTCGCCGATCAGCTTTCCGGCAACGGTGTCAAGCTCTGCGACGACGCGCATGTCGGTCTCCAGACGCTTGATACGAGCGGCGTGTTCGCTCGACTCCAACTGCGCAGCTTCCTGCGTGGCGCGGAGGGATTCGTTGATCGAGCGCAGCGCCTGCTCGGCGATGTCGGTGAAGTGATCCCGCAGGAGCCGCTGCACCAGGCGGAGGCGGTCCTTCGACTCCTTGCCCACCTGGAAGCTGACGTCGTCGGCGAACCGTCGGATAGCCGCTTTCGCCTCGGCCCGACGCTTGAGCACCTGTGCTTGTTTGTCTTCGCGATAAGCCTTGGTGCCCAGCAGAACCCCGGCTCCGATGGAGATCGGGTTGACCAGTGCCATGCCCATCATCGTGGTGATCAAGCCGAACATCAAGACGCCGCCGTACGAACCGCGCATGCCGACCAGGACCTTCTGAGTGATGCCGATACGGCCGGATTCGAGGTCCGACAACGCGCCAACCGGTTCCAGGAAACCGTCGGTGTCGGCGACGTCGAGATGCGGGAGCGCGACGTCGCCGGTCTCCGCGAAGTGCTGCGCCACAACTTCTGCCAACCATTGAGCTCGATCGTGAGCCCACACGAAGTTGTCACCGATAGCGGTGGCGATCTCCTGTTCGAGCCACTCCCCCACTACGTCCCAGTCCTTACCTGGATCGCCTTCGTCGACCGTCTCTTCGGCCTGGCGGGTGACCCGGCGCAACCGGTCCCGGAGGTCGTGATCGATGTCGGCGGCGAGGTCTGCAATGCCGTCGCCGAGGCTCTGTTGCCAGAGCGAGGTCTTCTTGTGCAGTTCCTCGGCCGCTGCCCGGGCACGCTGCAGGCCGGCGACCGCCGCTTGAGCGGTGGACGGATCCTTCAGCGCCGCAAGCTCACTGCCCATCTCCAACGTCAGATGTGCTGCCGAGGAACGCACGTCCATCGCAACTGCGCGTCGCGTGTTCGACTCGGCACGCGCAACCACGTTGTCCCGCAGGAACTGATAGAGGTCCAGAAATCCGGATTCCGCCTCGAGTTCCTTGTCCCCCAGCCTCAGTGCGTGCGACCGCAGTACCGAGGAGATCGGAATGAGCGGCAGGTCCAACCCGGCGCGCTGGAGATGTCCGCGATCGGCGTCGAGGATCTGTCGCCAGTGCGGGTACAGATCGGTCTTGCTGATCAGACCGGCCACCGCAGGACACAGATTGACGACCTGGCGGATGAATCCCAGCTCGGGTTCGGTGAACTCCTGACTGGAGTCCGACAGAACCAACACGGCATCGGCCGCAGTGATCAATCCCAATGTTCCTGCAGCATGCGGATTTCCATGACCACCGACACCGGGGGTGTCGATCAGAACCAAACCGTCGGCCAACAGCGGACTGGGAACACCCACTTCCACACGCAGAACTTCACGCCCTTCGGCGCGAGGCGTGGCCGGGGTGATCCCCATCAGTTCTTCGAGCGGGAGGGGCACCCGGATGGGCGCCGCACCCGGATCGGCGAGAATCAATTCGGCGACCGCGGTCTCCGCGTACTGCACGACCGTCGCCACGGCAGTGGTCTCGTCGTCACCGACCGAACACACGTCAATGCCGAGCAGAGAATTGACGAACTGGCTCTTGCCCTGTTTGAGGGGACCGACCACCACGATACGAATACGTGGATCATTGACTCTGACCTGAGCATTCTCGAGTCGGCGCACCAGATCCGTGCGCCCGAAATCCTTCGCCACGACGGCTGTTCGTTCGAGCAACGACGCCGTCGACGACGCGACGCGCGCCTTCCGACTGCTTACCTGACTCGCTGAATCACTCATGAGCTACGTTGACCCGCAATTCTTCCCGACTCGAATATCCGGCCCTGCGAACGCATAGCGCACGCAGGGCCGGATTTGTTACATCAGGTCATTTTGACCGATTTCAGTTCCTGCGTCAGCAGATCAGGGATGCAGGTGATCGACAACCGCAACCGGGTCGATGTGATCGACCGGCGCTGCAACCGAATCCTCGGCGAAGAGCGAGTGTCCGGTATCGGCGCTCAGTCCCGAATCGGAGCCCGCACCGAAAGCGTCGGTCGCATCGATCGACGACCACGGGTTCAGCGCACCGGTCAAGGAACTTGTCAGGTCGGACACGCCGCTGACTGCTCCACCGAGGGATCCACCCAGGTCAGCGACTCCGCCGCCGCCAACGGTACCGCCACCGTCGACGGTGCCACCGGCAGCCGCGGCTACGTCGGCACCGATCGAACCTGTCACGTCGGTGACTGCTCCGACAGCCCCGCCGAGCGATCCACCGAGATCGGTGACGCCGTTCAGTGCTCCGCCGAGCGACCCACCCAAACCAGCCGCAGCGTTCGTGGCGGCGTCGAGACCTGCTGTTGCGTCGAGACCTGCTGTTGCGTCCAGAGCACCGCCCACCGTTGCTCCGAGGTCGCCGGTCACACCGCCGAGGTTCAGGCCGTCTGCCGCGATGCTTCCGAGGTCGACGGAAGGCAGTTCAGCAGAGATCGGGCCAAGGTTCACTGCGCCGAGGTCGACGGAGGGCAGGTCGGCGCCGATCGAACCGGTGTCGATTCCGCCGAGGTTCAGTGCCGTGTCCAGCGCTCCACCGAGTGCGCCTTCGGCACCGAGAACGCTGTCGAGAGAGCCCCCCAGCCCGAGGCCGGCGCCCAGCGCACCGTCCAGCGCGCCGGTGAGGTCCGTGCCCACGGAACCGACAGCACCCAAGCCGCCTGCACCTGCGAGAGCGGTGTCGAGAGCCGCAGCCACACCGGCTGCCAAGCCTGCTTCGCCGCCCAGGCCGAGTGCACCACCGAGGTCGATTCCGGTAAGTCCGCCTGCGCCCAGCGCTGCGTCGAGTGCGCCGCCGAGACCGCCCGCCAGCCCGGCATCGACGCCGAGTGCCGAACCGAGGACACCTTCGAGGGCCGTCGACAGATTCGCACCGCCGCCCAGAGCCGCTGCGAGGTCTGCGCCGAGACCGCCTTCGAGGTCGAGTGCTCCCCCGAGCAGTCCACCGAGTGCGCCGCCCAGATCGGCGCCGACCGTTCCGCCGGCACCGAGGGCGCCGGAGAGTGCCGCGCTGAGCTGAGCGCCCAGGTCTGCACCGCCGCCGAGTACGGCGTCGAGGTCGAGTCCTCCGCCGAGGCCCAGTGCTGCGTCGAGTGCGCCGCCGAGTGCAGTTTCCAAGCCGCCGCCAACTCCGAGAGCTCCGCCGAGTGCGCCGCTCAGTGCAGCACCGAGATCGAGGCCGCCCGCGATATCGGTGAGAACGCTGACATCCGTGATCGCTCCGAGGACGCCGCCGAGTGATGCACCCAGATCGGCGCCGATCGTGCCGCCGGCTCCCAGGACACCGGAGAGCGCGCCGGACAACGCCGTGCTGAGGTCGCCGGTCAGAGCGCCGGCCAGATCGAGGCCGCCGCCCAGTGCAAGGGCGGATTCCAGTGCGCCGGTCAGGCTCGCGCCCAGTTCGCCGCCGATGTCGAGGAGACCGCTGAGGTCTGCTGCGCCGCCGAGGAGTCCACCGAGAGCCAGTCCGAGGTCGGCTCCGAGGTCGCCACCGATGGCAAAGACGGGTGCGAGGGCTCCGCTGAGCCCCGCCGTCAGGTCGAGTCCGCCGACCGCACCGATGGCGGCGTCGATGGCTGCGCCCAGTTCCGCGGTCAGACCGCCGGTCACTCCGAGGGCGCCGCCCAGAGCCGCGCTGAGCTGTGCGCCCAGATCGAGAGCTCCTTCGAGATCGAGTGCACCGCCGAGGCCCAGGCCGGCTTCGATGACGGCGCCGAAGGCTGCGCCGAGGTCGGCACTGATCTCGCCGCCGATGGCAAGCGCAGCGCTGAGGGCTGCTGCGAAGTCGCCGACCAGGTCGAACTGGCCGCCGAGGGCGCCTCCGACTTCGAGGCCTGCACCGGCACCGAGACCCAGGCTGCCGCCGAGGCCGCCACCCAGTCCACCGGTGAGACCACCACCGATTCCGAGACCGCCGCCGATGGCACCCGCAGCGGACGCGCCGGCGTTGACGATCGCGGACAGGTCGGCGCCGCCACCGGCAAAGAGTCCGGACTCGGCAACCAGCGGAGCGACCGCGACGATGTCGGCGGGGCTGACGTCGCACAGACCGGCAGCATTGAGTGCCGCGGTCGGGTTGGCGCAGTAGTTGGCAGCTGCCTCGTCGTCACGAAGTAGCCCGAGGATGAATTCGAGTACGGCGTTCGTTGCCATGGCGGGTTCTCCTGAAGTTCGTTGACCGGGTTGTTGCCGGTGGGTTGTTGCCGGTGATCCGGAAACTGGTGCGCTGCCAGAGGTAGCGAGTGGAATCAACGCTAAGAACTTTTGCGACTGGGGCCAACGGGGAGCACCCCCCTCTTCTGCGTGGACAGACGGGGAAGCCCCCTACGGGGTACGCCCGCTCGGAATAGGGGGATTTGCTCCGATTAGGGGATCGGTCCCCTACTTCGCCGCGACGCCTCCGATCCGGTAACGATCCAGGTCCTGAAACCGACATCGCAGACAACCGCGACAGTCCTTCTGTCGCCCACGACCAGGGGAGTTCGTTCATGGCGGCAGGGCTCGGCATCAGCATCGGTTCGGCCACTCTCGTAGCTGTCACCGACGGCTCGACCGGTGAAACGCAACAGGTCCGCTTACCCAGTGCGCTGCAATTGGACGACGGATCCGTCATCACCGGATTTGTCGAGCGCGTCGGAGACCCGATCCCGATACTTGCCGCCGACGGTACCGAGTACCGCGGCGAGTCTCTCGCAGCGACAGCGGTAGGCGCGCTCGTCGGCCAGGCTGGCCGCGAAGAAGGGCCAACTGTTGTCCTGGCTCATCCGGTGGGGTGGAACCGCCACACAGCACGCACCATGGAGTCCGCGCTGGACGACGCCGGGGTTCACGGGGCTACTCTCGTCGCCGAACCCGCGGCCGTCATGGCGTGGCTCGCCGCTTCCGGAAACGCTGCCAACGACGGTCTGACCGTCGTCTACGACCTCGGCGCTCGCTCGCTCGACGTCACGATGATGTCCACGACCGGCGGACGAAGCGAGATCTTCGGAAAGCCACTGCGCAGCGAGGACATCGGCGGCGACGAATTCGATCACCTCGTCACCGTGCACCTGCTCGATGCGGTTTCCGACCACTTCGCAGCCCTTGATCCCTTTGCTCCCGAGACGATTGCAGCGCTGGAAACTCTGCGCGAGCAAGCCCGCGCAGCCAAGGAGGAACTTTCCACCGAGACGGAAACCGTTGCTCGCGTGACGCTTCCCGGCGCCGTCAGCGACATTCGACTGGTTCGTTCCGAGCTCGAGGATCTGATCAGGCCCGCCCTCACCGAATCGGTGGCCTTGGTGCGCGAAAGCCTGCGATCTGCCGGCGTCGAGTCCAGTGATGTCAATCAGGTTGTTCTGGCCGGCGGAAGCTCGTCCATTCCCCTTGTCGCCGAACTACTGTCCGCGGAGCTTCGTGTTCCGGTGATCGCCGACGCCGATCCCGCGTCGTGCGCGGCGTCCGGCGCCGCGGCACTCGCCCTCGACGCCCGAGACTCGCAAGTGCCGGCCGCCGCCACTGCAGTGATTCCCGCCGAGCCGTCGCGCAAGCCCGCACCGGTTCCTGCCTTCTCCACTCCGTTGCTTGCCGAGCCGACAGAGGAAGAGAACACGGCGACTCGACGCTCGTCGAGGGTGGGCGTCGTTGCTGCGGTGGTAGGAGCGTTCATCGTGCTCGCCGCAGGCGGACTCGGAATCGGAACGGCCATGGACAAGATCAACGTTCCGTCCAGTTCGGCGGACACCACCAGTGAGTCCACCTCGTCCACCGCTTCGACCACGCCGGGCTCTACCCCCGGCAGCACCACGGCAGCCGAAGCAGCAGGCACCGGATCCACGACTGCGAACAACGTTACTCAGAACAATCAGCCCGGCTCTCCTGCTGCCGCAGGCGGTTCGACGACGGTACCAGGGGCAGTTCCGGTTGCCGGCGCACCAGCTGGATCTGCTCCCGCACCAGGTGAGACCGCCCAGTCGGCGCCTGCACCTGCCGCACCCGGCGCCCCGGCGCCCGCACCGACTCCCGCCCCGGCACCGGCACCAGCGCCCGCGCCCGGAGCAGGCGTCGGAACCGGTATCGGTGATGCTGCGACCGGCATCGGCAACGGTGTCGGCGGTTTGGTCAACGGCGTCGGGGACGGTGTCGGCGGCGTGGTCGGAGGTCTCGGTAACGTCGTCGGTGGTGTCGGAAACGTGGTCGGTGGTGTCGTCGGCGGCGTCACCGCGCCGATCCGCTGACCGGCGGGCTTTCGATGAACCGTGACAGCGGCACCGAATCGTCTTACATTGCAGGACTTTTGCGCGGCATCGACCTGACTGCATCGCCACTGCGCCTGTTCGTCACCGGGACCGACGCCAGCGCTCGGCCCCAAGTGACGAGGGCGGTGCGCAAGAGGATCGAATCTGGTGACAGACCAGTGGTCACCGTCGTCACGCATGACGCCCCGGCCGATGCGATTGTGGTGATCGCAGACGCACAGGCTCTGACCTCCGATGAAATCCGTGCCCTGAACGAACTGGTTCAACGTGACGACCTCGGAGTTGTCATCGCCTCCGATCGGATCGATCCTCCACTCGCACCGATCTACTCGAACATCTCGAGTTTCGGTACCGTCCTACATCTGAACCCGTTGAACCGGTCAGATATTCGGAAGATCGCCGCGGAGCGAAGAGTTCCGCTCGACGATCGTGCCGTGCTGACGCTCGAGCATCTGGCCGGTGGTTCCTTCGGGGCCGTCGAAGCGTATTTCGCCGCCGCCTCGGCGGGCCGCCCGGAAATGGCGACAGCCGTACGCACACACATCCTCCATCAGGTCACCGCTCTGCATCCGATCGAGCGTGAGATCATCGAGGTTTCATTCGCCGTCCCGGACATCGACGCTTTCGAGCTCGATCTGGGACAGGAGAAGTTCAGTCTCACAGCGGCATTCGACCGAGCACTGGCCACCGGACTGTTCGGTTCGCGATCACCTCTCGTCGCGAGCGTTGTGGCAGAGTCGACCAGCACAGGACGTATCCGCAGCGAGCTGATCAGAATCGTCGAATCACGAGCGAACGCGAGAACCCTCGATATCGATACAGCACGAAGACTTTTCGACTCCGGCATCCGCCACCGCGATCTCACGGCTGTACTACGAGACGCAGTCGACGCGAGCACGCCGACGGTCGCGGCAGATCTTTTTCGTCGTGTGAATTCGATCGAGCCTCTCGGCGTGGCGGACACGCTGCTGTACGCCCAGGTTTCGGCTCGGAGTGGTGACCTCGACACTGCCTGCCGCCTGGCCGATTCCGTCATCGCCGAACCCGATCTCGACAACGCGAGACTGGCTGCGGCGGTGCGAATCCGCGCAGCTTCGTCCGCAGCATGCGGCCAACTCCGCGCCGCCGCAGATCTCTACACCTGGCTCGGGCCAGGGCGCACCGAAACCGAATCCCCCTTCGCCGCAATCACCTTCCTCGGCATCGGCAACGTCGATGACGCGAACGCGGCGCTCACCGGGCACACAGGATCACCGTCGAGCTCCACTGTCGGCGCTGCCACACTGGCCAATGGACTGATGCAATCAGTCACGGGGAGTGCACCGAGTGCGCTCAACACGATGTCGCGCGCACTTTCGCTCCCCGGCGGCTCCGGCACATCTGAATTCCAGCCTGATTCCGCCCCGGCGCTGGTAGCTCTTGCACTCCTGCACAACGGCGCCCATGAACGGGCCGCCGCTGTCGTCGCGGCCGCGATCGCCGCCGACGACGCAAGCAGTCACACGTGGGCGCGGCTTCACCTTCTCGACGCGTGGATCGCGATGACCCGTGGGCACGACACTGCTGTCGAAGATCTACCGGAGGAGGTAGTCCGCGGCCCCCTCCGTGAGCGTGACGCACTGTTTCTGCATGCCATGATCGTGGGTCTCGCTCGACGCTCCGGCGATCTCGCCCAGCTGCGGCGAGCCTGGTCGGGCGCAGCCGGCACCCTCTCGTCCTGCAGCGTGGATCTCTTCAATTTGCTTCCCATCGGCGAACTGTGGCTTGCGGCAGTACGACTCGACGAGGCCGAGCAGGTCGAGCATCTGGTCGACGACGCACGCACGCTCCTCCGAGCACTCGGCGAGCCTCCGCTGTGGTCGTCGCCGCTGCATTGGTACGGCGTCCAGGCGTCGATCCTCTCGCAGTCACCGGCCGATCTCCTTCCACACGCCCATACACTCGCGGAATCAGCCAAAACCCACACTTACGCAGCCGGTTTGGCGACCGCCGGACGCCAATGGCTCCTACTCATGCAGGGCAGCGTCGACGCAGACGACGTGGAAGCTGCAGCGCGAACACTCAACCGCATCGGGCTGCCCTGGGACGCGGCCCGCTTGGCGGGCGAAGCAGCATTGCGCACACCGGACACCAAATCGGCCACCGCATTGCTCCACGTTGCGCGCTCGCTACGCACAACGTCGACGGCCGAGACGAATGCAACCGATTCGACCGACAGCGCGGCACCACCGTCGGTACTGACCGAGCGCGAACAAGAAGTTGCCGAACTCGTCGTCGTCGGCCTGACCTATCGGGAAATCGGCGAACGCCTCTACATCTCCGCTAAAACCGTCGAGCACCATGTCGCACGCATCAAGCGGCGCGTCGGGGCGCAGTCTCGTTCGGAACTGCTCACCATCCTTCGCAGCATGACACCGCCGAACAAATAGTTAGCTGCATATTGTCCGGAGGGTTGCGTATATCCGTTTAAGTGATAGTTTTCACAGGAATCAGGACATGCATGCCGAGCAAAGTTCGGTAACTGTGAAACGGGGATCGCTATGAAGTGGGGAGTCGAACTCGCCGTCGGCAATAAACGAAGCATTGCTGCGATCGCGAAGCCCGACTCGGAACCAGTGATCCTCGAACGCGAATCGGTGCTGCACCACGCTCCTGACGGCACCGTGCAGCTAGGTGAAACCGCGTTGGGGTCAACCGGCTTGCGCGGGTTCCTCGACAGGGTCGGAACTGACGATACCGACAACTTCTCCGAGCACATGACGCGAGGAGAGGAACTCGTAGCAACAGCAATGTATTGCCTGGTCAAGGAGGTCCGAACACTCACTGATCAGAACCTGAACATCTCTGCGGTGATCCCGGCAGGTTGGTCGAACGATTCCGTCGACGCACTGCGCGGCGCACTCGACAGCATGGATCTCGACGGCGTCGAACTGATTCCGGAAGAGAAGGCCTCCGCGGCGTGGCTCGCGGATCCGGATGCCGACGACAGTGCAGCCCGCGGAGCCGCAGCGTTGGCCGCGCCTTACTCGATCACCTCTACCTGTTCCGAACCCGAGCCAACCGATCTTGCCGAGCCAGAGGACACCCTCGAGGAGTTTCCGCCGTTCGTCCTGATCGAACCGGAGCCGGAATCCGGCGTGGAAGTACCGGGCACGAAAGCACCGAGCGTCGACGGTTGGCTGAATCGTCAGTGGCGGTCGGAGCGCCGACCGATCATCGCCGCAGCCGCCGCCGCAGTCTTTCTGACGGTGTCGGGGTGCGCGGCCGCGGTCATCATCGGACACACTCCGACCATTTCAGCGCCCGGGATTCTCGACGCACAATCTCCCCTGCCCACCGGCACCACGCCCGCCACTGCGGCGAGTCAGCCCGGCACGGTTTCGCACTCAGCGACCTCGCTCCCGTCGGAAGTACCCGCTCTCGGCGCGCAGCCGACGGCGCAGTCGTGGTCATCCGACGCGGAATCGACCTCATCCGAATCCCAGCCCATCCCGGCGAGTCCGGGCACCGGTACCGAGAAATCCACTACGGCGAACGTCCCCGCGCAACAGGGATCGCCGATCACCATCCAGCTCGACCCCCTTCGGATCGAGAACCTGCCGCCGGTCGTCGGACCGCTGAATCCGGTCGATCCGGCTACCCCGGACACTCCCGCCGTGACCGACCCCACTGATACACAGACAACGCCGACGCAGCCCTCCAACCCGACCGACACAACCGATCCGGTGGTGCCGAATCCCGACATGCCCGTCATGCCATTGGCCCCGAGACCCGGAATGCCAAGTTAGACAGAAAGATTGAACAGCCAGACAGGAGGCGCATATTCCTCGTCGAAACTTTTCCCCTATGGTGGGTGCGGTACCTACCGGCTCGGTGCCGGGGACTTGAAGGGATTTCATGCGTAACTCGTTGGCGATCCGCACCGCTGTGGTCGGCGCCTCGGCACTACTGCTCGCAGCTCCATTCACCACGACGGCATCGGCAGAGCCCGCCTCCGACACGCATGTCGAACAGCTCGAAGCCGACCAGCTTCCGGCTGAGCTGGTCGAGGCGATCACACGCGATCTGAAGATCTCCCCACAGGAGTATCTCGACCGCGCTGCCAAAGCTCAGGAACTCGGCGCGTACGCCCAGGAATTCAAGTCCGAGCGCCCCGGCGACTACGCCGGATCGTGGATGGGACTCGACGGTCAACCCGTCGTAGCCGTCACCACCACCGAAGCTGCTCGAATCGCGGCCGACGACGGATACCGCACCCACGTCGCCCCCGTCTCCGCCGACACCCTCGAGAAGACGCTGGCCGACGTCAACGGATGGATCGCCGGGCTTCCCAAGGAAATATCACGCGCAGTCAATTCGGCGACTATCGACGTCTTGAACAACCAGGTCGTCATCGACGTTGCGAACAGCCCCGTCGGGCAGGCACTCAATCTTCCGACCCTGCTCGAGAACACCAAGATCGTTCTCAGCCCGGACGGTGGCGGATCGGTTGATCCCGGAGCGCTCGGCGGCGACACCTACATCACGTCGACAGGTCCCATTCGCGAGACGCCGACCGAGAACATCTCGGTCTGCTCGTTCGGGTTCAACGCCGTCGACGATCAGAACAATGCACTCAATATCAGTGCCGGACACTGCAATCCGGCCGAGGGCTCGAAGTCGCCGGTCTACCTGCCGAATCACGCGAACGTCGACGACAGTCAGTTGATCGGCGCCTTCTCACAGTCTTCCGTCGGCAACAACGCCGGTGATCTCGATTACTCGGTCATCAAGTTCGACCAGTCGGGCATCGACGCGGGCCTCGACCGCGCTGCCGTCCGCGGTGCCAACGGGACCACCCTCGCGATCACCGGAACAGCACGTCCCGTGATCGGCGCTCCCATCTGCAAGTCGGGTCAGACGTCGTCCTTCACCTGTGGCGTCGTGGCAGCCGATCGCGTCGAAACACAACTGGTCATGGCTGACGGCGATTCACGAACCGTCCGCGGGTTCGCTGGTACCGCGTGCACCCTCGCCGGGGACAGTGGCGGCGCCATCGTCTCCGGAACCCTGGCGCTGGGCATCACCAGCGGTTCCAACAGCAGCGGCGCACCCAGTTGCAACGAAGCGAACCTGGTACTCGCGACCTCCGGTGGAACCTCGAATCTGGGTATCCCGGTCGGAGACATCCTCGACGCTGCAGATCGTGCATCCGGTGGCGGTATCGGTTCCGGAATCCGCGTTCGCACTGCGGGTTGACCAACGCCTGATTCACAGCACTGTGCCCGCCGATCTGTTCTGATCGGCGGGCACAGTGCTGTTGTCGGTCGGGGTCAGCGCTGTTTGCTCATGTAACGGGTGGGAATAGCGCGTTCGAACCCATATAGTCATGGTCGACTGTGATCGGCTCACCACAAGTCCGTGAGCCGTATCCGTGTGCTCCCAGGGGGGTGGTACGCGGTCAACGAAGTGGAAAGGCCCACATGCGAAGCTCCATCGCACGTCGCGCCGCAGTGTTCGGTTCGGCCGCGCTGCTGCTCCTCGGACCGATTACCGCGGTCGCGAACGCAGAACCGAATGAATCCGGGGTATCCGATCAGGCAGCCCATCTGCCCGTCGAACTCGCCGAAGCCCTACAGCACGACTTGGCGCTGACGCCCGACCAGTTCGTCTCGCGTTCCGAACTCGCGCAGAAGCTCGCAGAGTTCGCCGCCATCGCGCGCGTCCAGTTTCCCGACTCTTTTGCCGGCGTGTGGCTCGACGATCTCGGCAAGGGCATCGTCGCTCTCGCTGACGGTCGCGACAAGGATGCTGCCCGCGAGGCCGCCGAGAAGGCCGGCTTCGAGGTCAAGGACGTCGCGCAGAGCGAGCAGGCTCTGCAAGGTCAACTCTCGGCACTCAACACCTGGCTCGATTCGCAGCCTGCCGAGGTCGCAGACCTCGTGCGTGGCATCGCCGTCGACGTGGTCGGCAACGGAGTCGCCCTCACCGCCGATCCTGCTGCCGGCATCGAATTGCCTGAGTTCCTGAAGCGGACCGTCGTCCACACCGCTGCTCCGCTACTGGTTCCCCCGATCGTCGCGGACCTCATTCCCGCAACCGGATCCGCAACCGGCGACGCTGCACTGGGCGGAGACGCCTTCGGCGCAACCTCCGGTAACACCGGACTGCGTTGTTCATTCGGCTTCAACGGCACCGACGGTTCAGGACGCACGGTCAACATCAGCGCCGGTCACTGCGATCCCAACCGTGCCGCTGCCGGCACCTCGAACTCCAGCCAGGTCTTCCCGATGGTGAACAACCAGACCGGGCCCCGCGTCGGATACTTCGCCAAGAGCAGCTTCGACGGGCGTGACTACTCGATCATCAACATCGACGACAACGCGAAGTACCGCTTCGAGAACAACAGCGTGCGGGTCCCGTTCAACCGTTCGGTCAATATCACCGGTACCGCCGATCCCATTGTGGGCGCCCCGGTCTGCAAGGCGGGATCGACCACCGGCTTCAGCTGCGGCGTCGTCACCGGGGTCAACCGCGTCGCCAAGGTCTTGGATCACACCCTCGACAACGGCTTCACCACCAACATCTGCGTCCTGCAGGGTGACAGCGGTGGCCCCATCGTCTCCGGAACGTTGGCAGTGGGCATCACGAGTGCGTCCAACGTCGCCACCTCTCCCCTTTGCGAGATCGCTCAGGCCGAGACGTTGTTCGGACAAGAAGCACCGACGCAGTACGCGACGCCGATCAACGACATCCTCGCCGCCAATCCAGGCCTGAAGGTTCGCGACTACTGATCGCACGCATTCCCCGAGACAGCAAAACGGGCGCCACACCTTTCGAAGGTGTGGCGCCCGTTTCGGCGTTCGTGACGTCTAACCGGTAGAGCTGCTTACTGGAAGAGAGTTGTTCCGGCCGGAGCGTTCAGGACCTTGATCAGGTCCATGCCCGCGACGATTGCGGTTCCGCCGCCGGCGAGGATGGTACCGGCGACTCCACCGATACCGGCACCGGTGACCATGCCGGGGAGGCAGCCGATAACCAGGCCGGGCAGACCCACGATGCAACCGATGACTGCTCCGACGATCGTGCCGGTGAGGCTACCGATCTGCGTGGCAAGCCCGAGCTGTGACTGGAACTTCTCGATTGCCTTCTGATCCTCGTCAGGCGAAGCAACCGGGGTGAACTCGGCAGCGACCGGCTTCGGCTTGGAGCTGGCCGGGTCCAGGTTCGGCTTGAGGGTGAGGGTCTTGCCGTCCTCACTGATGGTCTCGTCGAACGGGAACTGAACGTCCCCGAGGTTGAACGCGAGCGGCAGGCTCACGAGAGTTGCGCCCTGGCTGTTCTGCAAGTCGACGTATGTGCCGTCACCCGATACCCGGAATGCCCCGGCATCGATGGTGGTGACAACAGCCTGGTCGACGACCTCGGCGGTGTACGAAACGTCGGGTGACGTCTCCGGAGCTGCGTAAGAAGTACCTGCAGCGATGCCCGTAGCGGCAATGGTCATCGCTGCGATGGCCGCAGCTTTACGAATGAACATTTTTGATCCTCCCCGGGAGCGAGCGGGCGCAAGTCGATGACTCACACCACCCGTTTCCCCTGTGCGTGACGGGCGTAACGATAACAGCCGGTCGGTTGTCCTCACCTGCCCGGAAACCGAGTTAGGGCTGCCTGACAGAAAGGAGCCCGACGGCCACCGCCTAACGTGACGACCAGACATGTCTGCGTTTGACCAAGCCCGTCCGACGCAGAAGATTGATCTCTCCAGGCCACGAGCGGTTACCAGTCGGTATCTACAGGCTGGTAATGCTAGTTACTGGCGGGTAACATAACGCAGGTTAGTATCAGTGGGCTGTCCCGAGGTGGCCGACGCGTCGCCCTGAAACGAAAGGCCGCGACATGAATGCCCTGACGATTACGTTGGGCACGATTGGTGCTCTGCTGAGCTTGGTGTGTTGGTACATCTTCCTCTCAGGCGCGCTGAGGATGTTCAACACCGTGCGCATCGGCCAGTCGGCACCCGATCGATGGCGCCCGTTCTTCCCTCGCTTCAAGCAGATGATCATCGAGTTCATCGCGCACACGCGCATGAACAAGTTCCGCAGCGTCGGCTGGGCCCACTGGCTCGTCATGGTCGGCTTCCTCGGCGGATTCCTGCTCTGGTTCGAGGCTTACGGCCAGACGTTCAACCCCGAGTTCCACTGGCCCATCTTCGGTAACACGTGGGCGTGGCACCTGTGGGACGAGATCCTGGGCCTCGGCACCGTCATCGGTATCACCACGCTGATCGTGATCCGTCAGCTCAACCACCCGCGCCTGCCTGCGCGCCTGTCCCGGTTCGGCGGCTCCAACTTCAAGGCCGCCTACGTCATCGAGGGCATCGTCCTGCTCGAGGGCCTGGGCATGATCATGGTCAAGGCCGGCAAGATCGCGACCTACGGTCACGCCAACCCGTGGACCGACTTCTTCACCATGCAGGTCGCCAAACTGCTTCCCGCCAGCCCCGTCATGATCTCGGTGTTCGCGTTCGTCAAGCTGATGACCGGCATGATCTGGCTCGCGATCGTGGGCCGCAACATCACCTGGGGCGTCGCCTGGCACCGCTTCTCCGCGTTCTTCAACATCTACTTCAAGCGTGAAGACGACGGCACCGTCGCGCTCGGCGCGGCAAAGCCCATGATGTCCAAGGGCAAAGTCCTGACGATGGAGAACGTCGACCCCGACACAGACACTCTCGGCGCCGGAAACATCGAAGACTTCTCCTGGAAGGGCTGGCTGGACTTCACCACCTGCACCGAGTGCGGGCGTTGCCAGTCCCAGTGCCCTGCTTGGAACACCGGAAAGCCGCTCTCCCCCAAGCTGCTCATCATGTCGCTGCGTGACCACGGCTACGCCAAGGCCCCGTACCTGCTCGCTGGTGGACGCAAGGACATGGGCGGCGACGAGATCGGACTCGTCGACAGCGAAGGCAACGTCAAGGAAGCCGCACTCGCAGCCATCCCCGAGGCCGCACGCCTCGAGGCCGACCGCAAGCTCGTCGGTGAAACCGTCGAAGGTGAGATGGCCCCGGTCATCGACGCCGAAACCTTGTGGAGCTGCACCAACTGCGGCGCCTGCGTCGAACAGTGCCCCGTCGACATCGAACACGTCGACCACATCATCGACATGCGTCGCTACCAGGTCCTGATCGAATCGGAGTTCCCCTCCGAGCTCGCCGGCCTGTTCAAGAACCTCGAGAACAAGGGCAACCCCTGGGGCCAGAACTCCAAGGATCGCCTCAACTGGATCAACGAGATGGACTTCGAGATCCCCGTCTTCGGCAAGGACGCCGACAGCTTCGAGGACTACGAGTACCTCTTCTGGGTCGGCTGCGCCGGCGCCTACGAAGACCGTGCCAAGAAGACCACCAAGGCTGTCGCCGAACTCCTCGCCACCGCGGGAGTGAAGTTCATGGTCCTCGGCGCCGACGAAACCTGCACCGGCGACTCCGCACGTCGTGCCGGCAACGAGTTCTTGTTCCAGCAGCTCGCAATGCAGAACATCGAGATGCTCAACTCGGTCTTCGACGGTATCGAGCAGAAGAAGCGCAAGATCGTCGTCACCTGTGCGCACTGCTTCAACGCCCTCGGCAACGAGTACCCGGAGGTGGGCGGCGACTACGAGGTCGTGCACCACACCCAGCTGCTCAACCGTCTGGTGCGCCAGAAGAAGCTGATCCCGGTTGCGTCCGTGAGCGAAGACGTCACCTACCACGACCCGTGCTTCCTCGGACGCCACAACAAGGTTTACGACGCTCCCCGTGAACTCATGGAAGCCTCAGGCTCCAAGCTGGTCGAAATGCCGCGTCACGGCGAACGTTCCATGTGCTGTGGTGCCGGTGGTGCTCGCATGTGGATGGAAGAGAACATCGGTAAGCGCATCAACGTCGACCGCGTCGACGAAGCGCTCTCCACCAACCCCAAGAAGATCGCCACGGGTTGCCCGTTCTGCCGCGTCATGCTCACCGACGGCGTCACTGCCCGCCAGGAGCAAGGCCAGGGCGAAGGCGTCGAGGTCGTCGACGTCGCGCAGCTGATGCTGAACTCCGTCACCCGCCTCGATCCCGCCCAGCTCGGCGAGAACATCAAGGTGATCCCGCGTGAGAAGGCCCCGGTCGCTGCTGAGGCAAAGGCTGAGACTGTCGAGCAGGATCGGGTCGCCGAAGTCGAGGAAGCCGCCGCGACTCCGGAAGCCAAGGCTGCACCGGCAGGCAAGGGTCTGGCCATGAAGGGCCTCGCCAAAGCACCAGGCGCAAAAGCTCCCGGCGCCAAGGCACCAGGCAAGGGCCTCGGAATGGCCGGCGGGGCAAAGGCTCCCGGCGCCAAGAAGGCGGCTCCCGCCGCAAGCGCGGAAGCTCCCGCCGCCGAAGCTGCTGCACCGGCCACACCTGCGGCAAAGCCCAAGGGGCTCGGTCTTGCGGGCGGAGCCAAGGCTCCCGGCGGCAAGGGACTGCAGATGAAGGGCGCCGCCAAGGCACCCGGAGCAAAGGCCGCTGCCGCACCGGCAGCGGAAGCACCGGCAGCTGAGGCTGCTGCACCCGAAGCTGCTGCGCCCGTCGCCAAGCCGAAGGGTCTGGGCCTGGCGTCCGGCGCCAAGGCTCCCGGCGGCAAGGGACTGCAGATGAAGGGCGGGGCCAAGGCTCCTGGCGCGAAGGCTGCACCTGCTGCTGAAGCACCTGCCGCTGCTCCGGCTGCACCCGCCGAGGCTCCCGCAGAGGCCCCCGCCGCCGAGGCGGAAGCCCCGAAGGCTCCACCGGTCGCCAAGGCCGGCGGACTCGGATTCAAATCGGGCGCAAAGGCTCCCGGCGCTCGGAAGGCAGCTCCTGCTGCAGCCCCGGCGCCAGCTGCGGCACCGGCTCCCGAGGCCGAACCTGTGAAGGCAGAACCCGCCGCCGAACCCGTGAAGGCAGAACCCGCCGCCGAAGCACCTGCTGAAGCGTCCGCACCCGCGGAAGCTCCGACGCCTGCTGCCGCGCCTCCCGCCCCCAAGGCAGGTGGGCTCGGATTCAAGGCCGGCGCAAAGGCTCCCGGCCGCAAGAAGTAACCGCTCCACACGCGAATGCCCTCACCGTCATGGTGAGGGCATTCGTGTTTGTGCGGGGAGCCAATCCCGACCGAGCACCCTTTCCCTCGACTCAACACACCTTGCTCTACGCGGAAAGCGGTGCTCGCCGTGGACAAGTGGTGCTCACTCCCCCGCTGCCAAATCGAGGTCGCCCTGTCAATCTGCGACAAGCATCACCGCACCGCGCGCACGCCCGACGCCCCTTTCCTGCTGCCGTCCGATGACGTATCGCCCCGGAGCGATTCCGGTCGCGCCGTGCTCCGGATGGATCAGGTACGCGGTCACTCGGGTGTCGAGCATGCCGAGCGCAAGGCCCCGAGCATCTTTCACCGGCGTCGACCACGTGCACTCCCCTTCGTCTGCAACCAGACTGTGGGGGTTACCGCCCGCCGCGCTTCGCAGCAACTCCACTCCCGAGAGCGGCACTCTCACAGAGCGTGTCCACGGCAGAGGCGCCACGATATTTGCGAGCAGCGAAAACGGGATCACGATGAGATCGCCCTGCGCCTGAAGTCCGTCGATCACAGGAATGGACACTTCCTGGTCCAGGTAGTCGAAGACATCGAGGCCGGTGAGGGTGGTGAGAGCGGACAAGGTCATGTTCGAGTTCATAAGTATCACCAAGGGTTTGAGGATTGAGGGTTTGAGGATTGGGGCTTGAGGGGTCGAGATTCAGGTTCGACGAACGAGACGGGAGTAATCGGCGCCGGTGATGCCGTAAGTCCAACCGGCGGCATCCAACGCGGAGGTAAACCATCCGGGTACGTGAAGGCCGTATCGACGCCGATGCCCGTCGCGTTCGAAAGAACCGTTGACCGCGAGGAGAATGCGTCCACTTCGGCCCCAGCCCTCCGGTGACGCGTAGAGCTGCAGCAGGCAACCGACATTACCGGGATCGTCGGCTTGGTCGACCAGTGTCAGGCCGGCCAGCTCGATGTAGGAATCCCACCCGATCCGCTCGATTGCACATCGACGGATCTCTACATTGCGCTCGTGTGCGATGCGTTCGGCGGTCGGGTCGAGCACTACCCAGTCGGGAACGATCGCTCCGTGCAGAACGAACGCCTTTGTTCCGTCTGCGAATTCGAGTGCCGGGGAATCAGAGTGGTGGAGTCGGCGTTCTCCCCGCGCACTGCCCGGTATCCGCTCCGAGTGCAAGACCCTGGGTCGTTCCGCCATGATGCACACGTCGTCGAACGCCCACCACCACCCGGTCGAGTCAGCCAGTGCGGTCTGCACATCGAGAAGTTCACGGTCTTCCGAGCGGAAGGTCGCAAGACCGTATCGATGGCATGTGTCGTAGTACGCGATTCGATGGGCGTCCTGCTGCCCGTACCAGGTCACTCCGCCCGCCACCGGGGTCGACATCGTTCGTATCGCAGCTGCGACGCCGTCGAACAGTGTGGTGTGCAACGATTCCCAGATTGCGGATCTGATGATCCGCGCTGGATTGACGCGGCGCTGAGTCGAACCCCGCTGAGTCGACCCCCGCTGATCCGACCCCTCGGACACGCTGGCACCAACGCCCCCGAACGCGCGACGTTCCATCTTCCAGCGTTCTATCTGCCAGTCAATGCTCCGACGTTCGATACGCGCGTTCATACGTCGGCGCGACGCCGAAAACATGCTCGCGATGTGCCCGCAAGCGCAGTCGAGTCCAGTGCCGTCGAAGGACATCTTGTTCGACAGACCTTCGGCGGCGATCAGATCCGATCCAGCAGAGGGCGACTGAACCCAGACGAACTCCGGTTTCGGGAGCCCGGATCGTCGGTATAGTTGCGCGACAGCAGATTCTGCCGTGGATCGATCGGCCGGACGTGTACACAGACCGCGTTCGAGCCATACGTCGCGGACTGTTTCCAAGGCCTGATTGTCTTCATCGAAGATATCGATGTTCTCGGTCGATGTCGCTCGACGTGACGTCGACGAGCGAAACGGTGCGGCGCTCACGCGACGGTGGCGGTGTCCGCCTTTCCTGTAGTCATAGTTCAACAGCCTGGCACGCAAACGCTCCGGACGCAAGGGTTGCCTAGAGTGCGACGTCCAGAACCTGTCACCGTTTCCCCACACCCAACACCCTCTCCAGCGACGCGAAACCGGTTCGAACTGTGGACAAGTGGTGTTCACTCACGGCTATCCACAGCCCCGGGTTCACGGCTTCCTTTCCAGCGCCGGGCGCAGCAAGATCGATCGGTATGGGGGAACAAATACGCATCATCCGTCGGCCAGAGCAACTGTCGACAGGTCGTACCGATTCCGAGATCCGGCAGGCCTGCGCGAGTGGAAACTGGTCCAGAATCCATCGCGGTGCCTACGTACCCAGCGACCACCTGTCCCGCCTCGACGCATACGGGCTACATCGATTGCGCGTCGAGGCTGTGGCCGGTACCGCTTCGGCACATGCAGCGGTCAGCCACATCTCGGCAGCGGTGGTTCACGGCTTCGAACTCTGGAACACTCCGCTCGAAGTTGTGCACCTCTCTCGGGACCGACGAGGCGGTGGCCGTAAATCCGCTCGACGACACGTGCACTCGGTATCGTTCACCGACGACGAGGTCACCCACGTCGACGGCCTGCGCGTCACGACTCCGGCACGAACTGTTGCGGATCTCGCGAGGACGCTCCCTTTCGAACCGGCTCTCGTGGTGGGCAATTCAGCGTTGCACCGTTCAGCGTTGACCAAAGATGCAGTTGCGGCCTCGCTTGCACTCAGCCCGAACCATCCGCGCCATCGACATGCGCTCCACGCGCTCACCGCGATGGACTCGCGCATCGAAAGCGTCGGTGAATCACGGAGCCTCGCATTGTTCCTGCAGGAGCACTTACCACTCCCCGAACCCCAGGTCGAAATCCACGACGCTCGAGGGTTGGCCGGCCGCGTCGACTTCCTGTGGCGTGAGCAGCGCACCATCGGAGAGTTCGACGGCCGCATCAAATACGGCCGACTGGTGCCCGCCGGGCGCAGCGCCGAGGACGTGCTCTGGGACGAGAAGCTCCGCGAAGACCGACTCCGTGACGCGGGGTGGGAAGTCGCGAGGTGGACGTGGGCCGACCTGTCGACCCCGTCACTGGTGGCAGGTCGGATCCTCGCGGCCTTTGCGCGCAGCCGCGGGGCCGTCAGCTACTGATCGCAGGCTTCCACAGCTCGAGCGTCGCAATGCCGGGTGGGGTGAATCCGAGCACCTGCCCGTAGAAGGACAGCTCGGCGTTGCGTGAGCTGATGATGGTCGACTGCTTGCGGAATCCGTGAGATTCACCCTCGTAGGCCAGGTAGGCATGCGGAATACCCTTGGTCACCAGAGCATCCCGGAATCGCTCCGCCTGCGAAGGTGGCACGATCGGATCGTCGAGACCCTGGAGCAGCAACACCGGGCAGTTCAACCCGTCGACGTTGTTGAGCGGAGCACGTTCCGCGTACAGGTCGGCAGATTCCGGCAGCGGGCCGATCAAACCGTCGACATAGCGCGATTCGAAATCGTGAGTTTCCTGCACGAACAGGTCCAGTTCGGCCACGCCGAAATAGGAAGCACCACAAGCGAACACGTCGGACGTCGTCAGTGCGGCCAGAACGGTCCATCCACCGGCAGATCCGCCTTCGATGGCAAGGCGGGCCGGATCGGCAAGCCCTTGCTCAGCCAACCCGGTGACGGCGGTGACGACGTCCTGCACGTCGACGACACCCCACTGTCCGCGCAGCCGGTTGCGGTACTCACGTCCGTAGCCGGTCGACCCGCCGTAATTCACATCGACGACGCCGATTCCGCGGCTGGTGAAGAAGGCGTAGACGAGGTTGAGGGCCGGGGCGACGTGCGCCGTCGGCCCACCGTGAACAAACGCAACGTATGGCGGCAGTTCGCCGTCGAGTCCTTTGTATCGCGGACTGCGCGGCGGATACGCAACGGCGTGAACTTCTCGCCCGTGTCCGTGAGCCACGACAGCTCGCGCTTCCGGAAGGTATGCAGACTCGGGTAATTCTTCGACCGACGAACGGATTTCGGTGAGTTCGCCGGTACCGAGGTCGAACTCGCGTAACGCGCCCGCCAGTTTCGCGCCTCCCGAGTTGAGCAGCAACCGATCGCCGCGAACCTGCATGAGGCCGATGCTGGTGACACCCGGGATCGCGATGTCGCGCAGTTCCCCCGACGCCGGATCGAGTACCGCCAGCGTGTCGGTTCCCACCGTGCGTGCGGTGAGAAGGTGCCCGTTGTCGAGTTCGACGAACCAGCGCGCACCGAAGCGCCACTGTGGGCCACCGAAATCCGCCTCCACCGGGCAGATCGGGGTGATCTTGCCGCCGACGCGATAGATGTTCCACCAGCCGCTGCGATCACTGATTGCGTAGAGTTCGTCGTCGGTGATCCACTCCGGTTGCAGGACGGACTCTTCAAGTCCGCCGATCAGCACGGAGTACTTCTGAGCGACGCCGTCGACGAGTGGAGCTACCCGCAGTTCGGTACCGTCCCAGGGCATTTGCGGATGGTTCCACGCGATCCAGGCTATTTTGGTTCCACTCGGCGAAAGCCTCGGTGACGAGAGGAAGTCCGAGCCGCCGACGATCGAGCGAATCTTGCCGGAACCGTCGAGCGGAATCGCGCAGATATCGCGAGTGATCGCCCCGTCCTCCGCGTGCGCTTCCCGAACCGCCCACACCTCACCGTTCACGATCTGCAGGTCTGCGTATCGCAACGCGGCCGGCGACGCGGGTTCAGGCGTCAGAGCCCGCGGAGTGACTCCTTCGAGGATGTACACCCGTTGATCGGAGAATTCACTGAAGACCAGTTTTCCGGACTCGGTGACGGTCCAGGCGCCACCGCCGTACTCGTGAACCCTGGTCCGCGCGTTCCACGGCGCGGGGAGGATGTCGACGGGTTGGTTGTCGAGACCGGATCGACGGATCGATGTCCGACCACCCTCGGTCGGACGAAGTTCAGCCCACCAGATCTCGTCACCGACGTATCGTCCACCCTCGACAGGGTGGCCACCTGCAGCCAGATCCGCTGCTCCGATCGGAGAAGTCCACGATCCGTACGGGGCTGCAATCTGCTCGCTGGGGGTCATCGCTCGACAATAGCCAACTGGTCGCGCGACACGGTCCCCGACAATGCACTTGCACAGTGGTGGAATCATGTAACTCGTGAGCACACCAGAACCCGTCCGCCATCGTCAGCCGCAGCGCGAGCTGGAGCAGTCGTCGAAGCTCCAGAACGTCCTGTACGAAATCCGTGGGCCGGTGCACGCGCATGCCGCCCGGTTGGAGGCGGAAGGACACCGGATCCTCAAGCTCAACATCGGCAACCCGGCACCGTTCGGATTCGATGCTCCCGATGTGATCATGCGCGACATGATCGCCGCCCTGCCCTATGCGCAGGGCTATTCGGAGTCGAAGGGCATTCTGTCGGCGCGGCGCGCAATCGTGACGCGTTACGAGCTGGTTCCCGGCTTCCCCGAGCTCGACGTCGACAACATCTACCTCGGTAACGGTGTTTCCGAGCTGATCACGATGACCATGCAGGCCCTCCTCAACAACGGCGACGAGGTTCTGATCCCAGCGCCCGACTACCCGCTGTGGACTGCGATGACGAGCTTGTCCGGAGGCACGCCCGTCCACTATCTCTGCGACGAGGCCAACGACTGGAATCCCGATATCGCCGATATCGAATCCAAGATCACCGACAAGACCAAGGCTCTCCTCGTCATCAACCCGAACAACCCCACGGGTGCGGTGTACTCCATGGAGGTTCTGCAGCAGTTGGTCGATCTGGCACGCAAGCATCAGCTTCTGCTGCTCGCCGACGAGATCTACGACAAGATCCTCTACGACGACGCAAAGCACATCTCGCTGGCAACACTTGCCCCTGATCTGCTCTGCCTGACCTTCAACGGCCTCTCGAAGGCCTACCGCGTCGCCGGCTACCGCTCCGGCTGGGTGGCGATCACGGGCCCGAAGGATCACGCCGCCGGCTTCCTCGAGGGACTCGACCTCTTGGCGTCGACCCGCCTGTGCCCCAACGTCCCCGGACAGCACGCCATTCAGGTCGCCCTCGGCGGACACCAGAGCATCGAAGACCTGATCCTGCCCGGCGGTCGCCTGCTCGAGCAGCGCGACGTCGCGTGGGAGCGATTGAACATGATTCCGGGTGTTTCGTGTGTGAAACCCCGCGGTGCGCTCTACGCGTTCCCTCGTCTGGATCCGAACGTCTACGAGATCCACGACGACGAGAAGTTGGTTCAGGACCTGCTTCTCCAGGAGAAGATCCTGATGGTTCAAGGCACCGGATTCAATTGGCCGAACCACGATCACCTTCGGATCGTCACCCTTCCGTGGGCCCGGGATCTCGCCGTGGCCATCGAGCGATTCGGCAACTTCCTCACCAGTTACAAGCAGTGATTTCGGCCCGTCGAATCGGGCAAAATCAGGTAAACAATTCGTTGTACAAATACCCCGTAAACGTAAAAGTGCGGGGTATTTGTGAGACCTTGGTCACAACATTCGCATACCAGGCGGTTTGATTGACACTTTAACTATTTAGTGACCTGCCCTGATGCGAAAACGGTCCAACCGGTACGTGATTCGTCGTGAAATTGGTAGTTGGACAACGCGCCAAACCCGATTGAAATTGGGTACATTGGTTATCAGCACTTCGGTGCCGCGAGCACCTGGTATCCCTCCCCCCCTGTGGATACCAGGTTGGTGGCGGGGACAACCCCCCCTGTTCCCCGCCACCCAGCTCGACCAATCCCAGTTTCGCCTCTTTCCCGGAAATCACCTGTGCCGACGCTGTCGTCGATCGACACTATCCGCAGAAGCTGACCATTCGCATCTGAGCCGATAACATTGCACCGGTGCAAATCCCCAGTCCGACACTCAGTTTCCGATGAGTCACGGCCACGGCCACGGTGGCCCCATTCAGATCGGCCCCACCGCATCACGCGTCGTCATCGGCTTGCTCGTCGTCATCGGCATGGTTGTCGTCGCGGCAGCTATCGCGCTGTGGCCGGACAAGAACACCATTCCCGTCCCGCTCCCCTTTCAGAATGCCGACGGCAGTTCGGTGGAGACCGAGGCGGGCACCGTCACGATGCAGGATCTCGGCGACTGCGGAAGTTCCTCCGCCGGAAGGGTATTCGTCGGTGCACCGCAACCGCCACCCACCTCCGCCTATCAGTGCCAGCGCAGTATCGTCGATATCGAGTCCGGGCCGAATGCCGGAACGAAGACACTCCTCGAGATCATCCCGGGTGCCGGACAACCGGATCTACGGGTCGGTGACCACATTCGCCTGGTGCGTCAGACCGACCCGAACGGAAACACGCAGTACTCCTTCGAAGACTATTCGCGTGGACTCCCACTGGCGCTGATCGTCATCGCGTTTGCCGTCGTCATCATCGCCGTTGCGCGGTGGCGCGGACTGCGCGCACTCGTCGGTCTGGTGATCGCCTTCGGCGTCGTCGTCGGGTTTCTCCTGCCCGCATTGCTCGACGGTAAGCCTGCGATACCGGTTGCACTGGTCGCCGGCGCGGTGATCTTGTACGCGGTTCTCTATCTGGCGCACGGTGTCTCACTCAAGACCAGTTCGGCTTTGCTCGGCACCCTTGCCGCGATGGTGCTCGCTGCCGTTCTCTCCTACCTCTGTATCGAACTGACGCACCTCACCGGACTGTCCGAAGAGCAGAACACCAATGTGCAGACCTACATCGAGCACATCGACATCACGGGCCTGCTGCTGGCGGGCTTCATCATCGGATCGCTCGGTGTTCTCAACGACGTCACCATCACCCAGGCATCTTCGGCGTTCGAGTTGGCCGAACTCGACAAGCACGCACCCCGCCGAAAGGTGTTCAGCGGGGCGATGCGGGTCGGACGCGATCACATCGCCAGCACGGTCTACACCTTGGTTCTCGCGTACGCCGGCGGGGCGTTGCCACTGCTTCTGCTTTTCAGCGTCAGCGGTCGCCCTCTTCAGGACGTCCTGGTCGGTGACGCTGTAGCGATCGAAATCGTACGGTCCGCGGTCGGCGGGATTGCTCTGGCGCTATCTGTTCCGCTCACTACTGCTATCGCCGTGATTCTGGCTCGCCCACCCGGTAGTGCGGTCAAGGCCGGCCCCACGTCAGGCGGCCGACACTCCAAACGCTGAAAGCGAGCCTCAGAGTCCGGGAATCGGTGGGAGAACCGGTAACAGAATCGGCGGAAGCCCCGGAATGTAGATCGCGGGCGGTGGCGGCGCGGGAGCGGGCGCGGGCGGCACGTAAGTGTCCTGCACGACTGGCGGAGCCTCGACGACCGGAGGGGCTTCCTCCGTCGTCGTCGGGGGCGGGGTCGTTGTGGTCGTAGGCGGCGGGGTAGTCGTGGTCGTCGGCGGCGGCGTAGTCACCTCGGTTGCCACAGGTCCGGCATCCTCGGAATCGAAGACCTTTCCTCCGTAGCCCAATCCCAACCCCACGATCACGATCGCCGCGATCACACCGGCGCCGAGGCCCGCGAACCGTAGCGGGTTTCTCGGCTCTTTGGATGTCGATTCGACGGGTTGTGTCCCGGCGAGCCAGGACGGGTGTGCGGTTCCTGCCCCGGGTGCCTCGCCTTCGTACATCGCCGAGTACGCCTGGGCGTCAACCATCACAGCCTCGGTGTCGGCGTCATGTTCTGTGCCGAATCCGTCCGTGGCCTGATCACTGTCGGCGACCGCGAGATCTGCGGCCGGATCGAATCGTTGCTCGTGTCGGTTCGGTCGCGGCTGAGGCAGTTCCGCCGCGTAAGGGCTCGGCACCTGTTCCTGCGGAACGGACTTCGTGCCGGAAGCGGCTTCGGACAAGGCATTCGGCCGCTCCGATTCCGCGAGCGTTGCGACCCCTCCGTGGCTGAACGCCTGAACCGGAACGGGTACCTCAGCCGGGGTGTGGATCGGATACGGCGCAAAGATCGGCGCTACAGCCGGAACCTGAACCGGGGCAGATACCGCGCGCGCCGATGGCGTCATCGACGACTCCGCGATCAGCGCAGCGCCTTGCGCAGTCACGAGTTCCGGCTGCTCGGGCGCGATGAGGGGGCACTCCAGCCAAGCGGCGAGGGTCGCCCGCACGATCGGAATGCGTGCACCGCCACCGATCAGGAGAATCGCGTCGGGGTTACGGCCGGACGTTGCGATGACCTCTCGTATCTCGCGTGCGAAGGCCTCCACCGACGTGACGACCAACGAATCGAAAACTTCCCGCGACAGCAGGAGAAGCCCGCCGGGCCCGGGCAGGCACACCGCACTTCGTGAGGACAGCTGTTCCTTCGCGAGTCGGCATCGCGCCTGCAGTTCGGCATCGCCACCCGGGTCGGCCGGCGTAGCTATACGGCGACGCACGGTCTGATCCGAGTAGACGAGCTCGTCGAAGTGATCTCCGCTGACCCGCGTCGACCGGGCGGTGACGACGGTAGACCGCATCTGCCTGTCCACAATGCTGATCGTCGATCCAGAACTACCGATGTCGACGACGACGAGTGTGCTCTGGTCGGTCAGCGCACCGGACTCCTCGAGCATTCGAAGCGTCGCGACTACTTCGGGAACCAGCTCGAAGTTGTCGATGCCTTTCTGTTCGAACGCTGTTTGGAGTGCTCCGGCCTGCGCTTGATCCCGGTAGGCGACGACCGTATTGCTGCCGAGATCGGCATTCTCGGTCAAAGCCACGCCGGTTGCCTCCGCTGCGACTTCCTCCGGAATCTCACGACCGCGATCGACCGCTCTGGATCGGAACACCGGACCACTGTGGTCGGGCGTCCCCGGGCGCGCCAAACGCACAGCGCTGGCTCCCACCGTCACACCCAAAACCAAGTTCATGATCCACCTTCGTCGACCGGCGACGGGTTCCGTCAGCAGACCCCGTCATTCCCCGGCCGGAAGTCTACCCACTGGGCATGGTCTGCGAGGTTCGCGCATCTCACCTAAGGCCTTCTCGCAGCTATTTTTTCGCAACCTGGACGGTCGACCTACCGCCCCAATCCGCGGTAGTTCCAACCGGCGCCGCGCCACAGGTCCGGATCGAGGCAATTTCTGGCGTCAACGATCACCCGCCGCCGAACGAGTGGTTCCAAATCGCCGGGCACGAGTGAGGCGAACTCGTCCCATTCCGTGGCGATCAAGACCACATCAGCATTTCTGCAAGCTTCTGACGTGGAGGTTGCATAGTGAAGGGTGGGAAACAGTCGGCGAGAATTGTCCATGGCCTTCGGATCGAAAACGGTGACCGCTGCCCCGTGCAACTGCATCATTCCGGCAACGTTGAGCGCAGGCGAATCGCGCACATCGTCGGATTCGGGCTTGAACGCGGCCCCCAGAACCGAGACGTTAGCTCCCAGCAAACTGCCATCGCAGGCTGCCGTCACCAGTTCCACAGCTTTTGTGCGTCGTCGCATGTTGATGCTGTCTACCTCGCGGAGGAAGTACAGGGCCTGGTCGACACCCAATTCCCCGGCGCGTGCCATGAACGCCCGAATGTCCTTCGGCAGGCACCCACCGCCGAACCCCAAGCCCGCATTGAGGAACCGTCTACCGATCCGAGCGTCGTACCCGAGAGCGTCGGCCAACATCGTGACGTCGGCGCCGGTCGCCTCGCACACCTCCGCAATCGCATTGATGAAGGACACCTTGGTCGCGAGAAACGCGTTCGCAGATCCCTTGACCAACTCGGACGTCGCCAGATCGGTCACGAGGAACGGCACCCCCGCGCCCAGTATCTCGGCATACACCTCGCGAAGAACGCCTTCGGCGTTTCCCGGCCGGTCACGATCGATCCCCAGAACCAACCGGTCAGGGCTCAAGGTATCCGCGATCGCGTGTCCTTCACGCAGGAACTCCGGATTCCAGGCCACCTCTACCGAGCCACCCGCCGGCGCAGTCGCTCGGAGTCGCTCGCCGAGAGCCGCTGCCGTGCCTACCGGCACCGTCGACTTCCCGACTATCAGCGAAGGCTTTCGCAACAACGGCGCCAACATGTCGATCACCGAATGAACATGACTGAGATCTGCGGCGTACTCCCCCTTCTTCTGGGGCGTCCCCACACCGACAAAATGGATGTCGGCAAAATCCGCGGCATCGGCGTAGGAAGTCGTGAACTGCAGCCGACCCGACGCCAGATTCTTCTCGAGCATGTCGGTCAGACCCGGCTCGAAGAACGGGACCTCCCCACGAGACAACTTGTCGACCTTGGACTGGTCGATGTCGACTCCCAGCACGTCGTGACCAAGTTCGGCCATACACACTGCGTGGGTCGCCCCCAGGTATCCCGTTCCGAACACGGTCATCTTCATGTGTTGTTGGTATGCGTCCGAACTTTCCGAAACGCGTACGCCAGGTGGGCGCGAAACCAACATCGGGCGTACGACGAGTGCGTCGCGCGTGCAACCTATGCTTCTGGCATGCACGTTCTCTTCGTTTGTACGGGAAACATCTGCCGATCACCCACTGGCGAACGCCTTGCACGTGCTTATGCCGCCGAAGCCGGAGTTTCCGGATTCACCGCGTCGAGTGCCGGAACCCGGGCGATGGTCGGACACCCGATCGAGCCGACTGCTGCGAGGGTTCTCGCGGGGCTCGGCGGCGACCCCACGGAGTTTCAAGCCCGACGCATGACAACAGCGCTGGCCTCGGACGCCGACCTCATTCTCACGATGACCGAAAGTCAGCGAGACAAAGTCCTGGCGATGGCTCCGGCGCGGCTCAAGCGCACGTTCACACTTCGAGAAGCCGCACGGTTGGGCTCGCTCGCAGATGCAGCAACTGTCGAGGACCTCGCCGCCGCCAGACCCCGATTTCGTGCCGCCGAACCCGAGGACGTCATCGATCCGATGGGTAAGGAAGAGAACGTGTTTCACGAAATCGGACTTGAGATCGCCGATCTCCTCGGCCCGCTGCTCAGCCGACTTCGCTTCGGTGAGCGCTGAGAGCGGGCACCGCGGTCAACTGCGGTAGCGACTTGTCCGACTCGTAGTAGTAGCTGTACTCGTACGCATTGCGTCCGCGAGACGGCGTCATCGTGATGACAGTGCCCAGGACGTGTGCACCCACACTCTGTAGGTTTCCGACCGCGCGCGCCAGTTGATCGCGCTTCGTGGAGCCGTGTCGGGCGATCACCAGGGCACCGTCAGACATCGCGGCCAGGACCGCGGCATCCGTGACGGGTAGCAACGGCGAGGCGTCGATGATGACGTAGTCGTATCGCGCCCGCAGTTCATCGAGAACATGTTTGGCCGTGTCCGTGCCGAGTAGTTCGCTCGGGTTCGGCGGGATCGGTCCGGACGCGAGCACTGTCAGCCCGTCGAATTCGGTCGGCTGAAGCACATCGTCCAGCGTCGCTTGACCGGAGAGCACCGAACTGACGCCGACGCTTCCGATCAACCCCAGATACTTCGACACTCGCGGCTTCCGGAGGTCGCCTTCCATCAGGCACACTGACTTACCGGCCTCCGCCAAGACAAGAGCGATGTTCACGGCGGTCGTCGTCTTACCCTCGGAGGGAAGCGAACTCGTGACGACAATGACACGCGGTGGATGATCCACCTCGAGGAACTGAAGGTTGGTGCGCAATTCACGGAAGGCTTCGGCACTCACGGAATTTCCGTCACTGAAAGTAATCGCATGGTTGACTTCGACGACTTTGTCGAACGGGATCGTGCCCACCATCGCCGAACCCGCAATCTCTTCGACCGTTCGACGATCCTTCACCGTGTTGTCGAGTCGATCGCGAATCAACGCAAGCGCGATTCCCGACACCAGTCCCGCCACTGCTCCGAGAGCGAGATTGCGCGAAGTCTTGGGCGAAACAGGAACAGACGGCTCTTGGGCCTGTTGCTCGACGACCACACGTGCAGGCGGCGTTCCGCCGTTCTCGGGTGTCTCCAGTTCCTTTGCCAGTGCGACGAATTCGGACGACAGAGTATTTGCGATCTCTCGCGCGAGCTCCGGTGAAGGATCCTTGACTCCGAGGTCGATCAACACAGTGTCGGGCGCCGACGTCGCAGTGACCTTGGAGGCCAACTCTTCAGCCGACATCCCGCCGACCACCCTCGGTCCCAGTTCGTCGATCGTCCGCTGCGCAAGTGTCCGGCCGGTCAGGAGTTTTGTATAGGACAGAACTCGCTGCTGTGAAAGTTGACTGCCCTGCAGTGCCTCGTTGACCGAGGTACCCGCCGACGTCGAAACGAACAGCCTCGTCGAGGCCTGGTAAACGGGCGTCGAAAGAAGAGAAGCGCAAAGGGCTCCCAGGATTCCGAGCACGGTTACAGCAGCGACTATTCGCCATCTGGCTTGCAATATCTTCAGGTAGTCGACAATTTCCATCTTGATGTCTCCTTCGGCTCACACATGTCCACTGCGGGTCTGAGCGGTCTTTGCCGGTCAGACCGCGAGGGCGAACCGGGCTTTCTCAATTTCGATATCGATCAGCTGCGACGGACGAAACGTCCTGTGCTCACGGGCGTCCCAGTCCGCGGTAGTTCCAACCTGCGCCTCGCCACTCGTCGGGGGAAAGGCAATTGCGCCCGTCGACGATCACCTTCTTGCGAACGACTGCATCGAGATCGGACGGCTGCAACTTCAAAAATTCGGGCCACTCGGTCAACACCAGGACGACATCGGCGCCTTCGCACGCCTCCAACGCATTTGCCGAATAGGTCAACGTCGGGAACAGCGCACGCGAATTGTCCATGGCCTTCGGGTCGTACACGTTCACTGCTGCGCCTTGAAGCTGAATCTGACCCGCGACGTTGAGCGCCGGCGAATCACGAACGTCGTCCGAGTCCGGTTTGAACGCGGCACCCAGAACTGCGACTCTCGCACCGAGAAGCGATCCGCATGCCTCCCGCGCCAGTTCGACCATGCGTGTCCGTCTGCGCATGTTGATGTTGTCGACTTCGCGTAGGAACGTCAGTGCTTGGTCGGCACCGAGTTCACCGGCGCGAGCCATGAAGGCACGGATGTCCTTGGGTAGGCAACCGCCGCCGAAACCAATTCCCGCGTTGAGGAATCGACGTCCGATCCGAACGTCGTACCCGATCGCGTCGGCGAGCACTGTGACGTCGGCGCCAGCAGCCTCGCACACTTCGGAAATCGCGTTGATGAACGAGATTTTCGTGGCCAGGAATGCATTCGCTGACGCTTTGACCAACTCGGACGTAGCGAGGTCCGTGACGAGAAAGGGAATTCCCTCATCGAGGAGGTCTGCATAAACCTCGCGCGCAGCGGATTCCGCGCGACCGTGTCGACCGCGGTCGACCCCGAGCACCAGACGATCTGGATGCAATGTGTCCTGGACGGCAAACCCCTCGCGCAGAAACTCGGGATTCCATGCGACTTCGACGCCGTCACCAACCGGTGCCAGTTCCCGCGCGCGCTTACCGAGCCGTTCCGCGGTTCCCACCGGCACCGTGGACTTCCCGAAGATGACCGCGGGTTTGGTGAGCAGCGGTGCCAAAGTTTCGATCACGGCATCCACGTAGACCATGTCAGCGGCGAACTCACCCTTCTTCTGCGGCGTACCGACCCCGAGGAAGAACACGTCCGCAAATTCAGCGGCTTCCTCGTAAGACGACGTGAACTTCAGCCTTCCTCGATCGATGTTTCGTCGTAGGACCTCGCCCAAACCTGGCTCGTAGAAAGGAACTTCCCCTGCTGCCAGTTTCTCCAGCTTGGCCGCGTCGACATCCACTCCGAGGACCTCGTGACCGAGTTCGGCCATACACGCCGCGTGTGTCGCGCCCAGGTATCCCGTGCCGAAAACTGCTATGCGAGTGCTCATGTTGCTCGATCTGCTTTCTCGACAGTGTGTGAAGTGTTGATGGGATGGGTAATTCAGATGCGTACGGCACCGATGTTGTCTCGGTACCACGAGACCGTCGACGCGATTCCCTCGCGCAATCCGATTGTCGGCCGCCATCCGAGTTCACGAATCATGCTCACGTCCAAAAGTTTCTGCATTGTTCCGTCAGGCTTCGAGGTGTCCCACCGCGTCTCGCCGGTGTATCCGACCTCGTCGGCGACCATCGAAGCGATCTCACGAATTGTGTGGTCCTCGCCGGTTCCCACGTTGACGTGCGATGCACCGTCGTAGTTGTCGAGCAGATGCAGACACGCCGACGCCAGATCGTCGACATGCAGAAATTCACGGCGAGGATTGCCACTCCCCCAGTTGACAACCAACGGCGCTGCGGACGACTGCGCCTCGTCGTAACGCCGAACGAGGGCGGGAAGTACATGCGATCCACGCGGCGAGAAATTGTCTCCCGGGCCGTACAGGTTGGTGGGCATCGCCGAGATCCAGGATCGACCATGCTGCCGCCTGGCAGCTTGAACATGGAGTATTCCCGCAATCTTTGCTATTGCATAGGCGTCGTTGGTCGGCTCGAGATGCCCGGTGAGCAGGTATTCCTCCTTGATCGGCTGCGGCGCCAATTTCGGGTAGATGCACGATGATCCGAGGAACAGGAGACGCTCGACGCCGTGTGCAAGGGCAGCGTCGAGCACGTTCACCTGGATACGGAGATTCTCCGACAGGAAGTCGACGAGGAACGTGCTGTTCGCCGCAATCCCACCAACTTTTGCTGCTGCAAGGATCACGTTGGTCGGCTTTTCGCGGGCGAAAAACTCGAAAACAGCTTCCCGCTCACGCAGATCGAGTTCGGCGGAGGTCCGTCCGAGCAACCGGGAGAAGCCGGCAGATTCCAGTTTTCGCCACACCGAAGAGCCGACCAGACCTCGGTGTCCAGCCACGTAGAACGGTGCGCCTCGATCGAGTGGTCGCGCTGCGAATGAATCACTCATCGCGTCGCCAACCAGTCGGGAAGTGCCGGAGTGTCGATCCACGGGCGCCCTTCATGTTCGAGCGCTTCGATGTCTGCCTCGACCATGATCCGGGCCAGTTCGGGTGTGTGCACGCCGGCCTTCCAACCGAGTTTGCGCTCGGCATGGCTCGGATCCCCGATCAGTGCGTCCACCTCGGTCGGCCGAAGATACCGTTCGTCGAATCGAACGTGGTTCTCCCAGTTCAGACCTGCGTGTTCGAAAGCGACTGTGAGGAAGTCGCGCACCGAGTAGTTGCCACCGGTGGCCAGCACAAAATCCTCAGGCTCGTCGACCTGCAGCATGCGCCACATTCCCTCGACATACTCCGGCGCGTACCCCCAATCGCGTATCGCATCGAGATTACCCATGTACAGATGATCCTCGATCCCGGCCTTGATACGTGCGACTGCCCGCGTGATCTTGCGCGTCACGAACGTCTCACCGCGCCTGGGGGACTCGTGATTGAACAGAATTCCGTTCACCGCGAAGATTCCGTACGCCTCACGGTAGTTCTTGGTGATCCAGTACGAGTACACCTTCGCCGCACCGTAGGGCGAGCGTGGATAGAACGGTGTCTCCTCGTTCTGCGGCGGTGGTGTGGCACCGAACATCTCAGAGCTCGACGCCTGGTAGAACCGGCAGTCGAGTCCGGCCATCCGAACCGCTTCCAGTAGTCGGATCGACCCGACACCTGTCGTGTTCCCCGTGTGTTCGGGTTCGTCGAAGCTGACTCTGACGTGAGACTGCGCAGCGAGGTTGTATACCTCGTCCGGTTTGATCTGCGCGAGCAGCGTCACCAGGCGCGCTCCGTCACTGAGGTCACCGTAGTGAAGGAAAAGCCGTGCATCCGCATGGTGGGGGTCCACATAGATGTGGTTGATCCTCGAAGTATTGAACGTCGACGATCGACGGATCAGTCCGTGAACCTCGTAGCCTTTGGAGAGCAGCAACTCGGCGAGGTAAGAGCCGTCCTGTCCCGTGATTCCGGTAATCAGTGCGCGTTTCATCCTGCGTTCCTTCCGTTGCGGGACAGCCCGCCTGATAGTTGCGAAACCACGGTTGTGGTCCGTATTCCTCCGAATCGCTCGGCAGTCTTGATCTCGCTCATGTGCGTCCCCCCGAACGGCCGAGGAACTTTCGAATGTCACGCGATGCCAACCGAACGAAGGTCGAGTTACCGAACAGGTAGCGCCGCCACAGACGTTTGGGTTCCGATGCAAGTCGATACAGCCACTCGAAACCCGAGTTCTGGACGAAAGATGGTGCCTCCGAGACAGTTCCGGCCAAAAAATCGAAGGCCGCGCCGACACCGACGGCCACGTAGTCGGTTCGATCCGCTATCGCCTTCGTGACAAAATCCTGCTTCGGAGCTCCCAAGCCGACCCACACGATGTCCGGGGCCGACGGACCGACCTTCGTGATGATGTCATCGACGAACTCCTTGCTGAACGCGGCAAACGGCGGGGCATAAGTGCCAGCCACCTCGATACCCGGATACAGCTCCTCGACTCGATCCGTCAAGAGGCTCAACGTCTCTTCTGTCGTGCCGACAAAATGGTGACGAAGGCCGTAGCGGCGCCCCTTGTCCAGGGTGGCCTCGAAGAACGACGGACCCCGGACTGGTCGAACACCGACGTGATCGGAAGCGGTGCCGCCGATCAGGCGCATCACCCAGTTGACCGGGGTTCCGTCTGCGAAGTTCACACCGGGACCCTTCAAAACCGCGGAGTAGTCGCGATCGCTGTGCGCCGCCGACACGCAGTAGGAATTCGACAACCTCACGGAGACTCCGGTTCCCGCTCCCTCTCGTCTGTCGTTGACTACCCAATCGGTTGCTCCCTCGAGATTGGTCGCGGCAAACGGAATGCCACCCACCTCGATGACCTCGAACGGACTGCTCATCTGTCTCACCACTTCTTCGAGTTCGTTTGTTGACGTTCATTGCACTGGCCGTAGCTGCGCGACAAGACCGATTTCAGCCGAGATCGAGTCCAATCACGCTGCGGTTCAAAGAAAGAAAGTTCTGTCTCGACAACCGATCGAGCGATACGAGAGGCGAGAGTCGACGCCGGAGCAACCGGGATCGCCACGGCGTTCCTACCGGCCAGTGTCGGCACACCGCCGAGATCCAAACAGACCACCGGGAGGCCCACCGCAGCTGCTTCGGCCGCCACCCAGCCGCCCGAATCGTGCATGCTCGGGAAGAGCAGAACGGAGGAGGCCCCCATCTCGCCCACCACTTCCGATCTGTCGCGCCACCCGCGAAGCGTGACCTGACCGCGCCGATACGGAAGCGACTTCTCGATCCGCCCGCGGGCGGGTCCGTCCCCGACAAAGGTCATGGACCACTCGGTGCCCAAATGCTCGAGCGCGTCCAGAATCAGGTCGATTCCTTTGTACTGCAACAGTCTTCCTACGAACAAGAGCCTTCGTTTCGGCCTGGGTACCGCTTGCTTCTCGATTCCGTCGTAGTCCAGAACACAATTGGGTTGAATGACGACGTTGCGTGCCCGCGGTGCGCCACGTCCGCTGTCGGAGTTCATCGCGATGAAAGTGTCGACTCGTCCGGCCATGAAGACATGTGTCAGTGACCGAACGGCTTTCGTCGAGCAGGTTCGAACTGCCGTGGTTGCCAGATACCGCATACCGATGCGCTTGGCGAGCGGCATCGGCGGGTAGGTGTTGCCCCCGGCAGGCCCCCATACGAGTCGTGCGCCGCCGGCTCCACCGAACAGCACCGGTGGTGGCAGCCAGTCGGAGGCGAAAGTTGCATGGTGCAGGACGTCGAAGTTTGCCGCTTCACGCCGAACGAACAGTGAAGTGTGCCAGAGCCATCGGAGGTATCGACCGTACGATCCGGCTTCTTCCGCGGTCAAAGTCGCTATTCGCACGACACGAACTTCGCAACCGAGCTTTTCACACTCCGATTCCAAAGCAGGAGCCTCACCGGAGCGAGTCACCACCGTGATCGACTCACACAGTTCGGAAGCCGCCGAGAGAAGCGCCCAACCCGCACCGGATTCACTCCCTTGATTCGGATCGCAGGCGTATGCCGTCATCAACAACCGTGTCATCGCGCTACCACCAGCCTCTGTGCGCGCGGCTTCCGAGAATCGCGGCGGCTGAATCGCTCTGAGAACCAACCGATGTTGCGTGCACCGTGGTCGAGAACCACGCGTTTGATCCGTGGACTGATCAGGGCAACGGGGATCAACGTCGCCGACGCGAGTACGAGCAGAGCGCGTTTGGCACTCTGAGCCGTCAACAGTGGCAGGTCGAGCTGTCCTTGACAGACCGCGAGGATTCGTCCGTTGTTGACATACCGGGCGAAGAGCCAGGAGTCCCGACGCCGATCCTCGTCGATGGGTTCGTACGCAAGCGCCTCGTCGCACCACAACAACCGGACACCGCCGGCGCTCATCCTGAGCGTGAACTCGGTGTCCTCGCCGCCAGGTAGATCCCAGTCGTCACTGAAGTTCAAGCCGTTCAAAGTCTTCAGGTCCAACAACAGATTTCCGGCGCCTGCAGACGCAACCGGGGTGCCGGTCGAATGGCGAACGCGAGTGTGCAATGGAAGTTCTGAGGCAGGCAGACCCACCGGAATCACAGGACCGGCCACAGCACCTGCGTCGAAATCTGCGGCGCAGGTGAGGAGATTCGACAGCCAGTCGACATCGACGTACTCGTCGTCGTCGACGAAGACGATGTAACGACGATCTCGTGCACGGGCGAGATCGACCAGCGCACGTCGCGCCGGAGATACCCCGCCAAATCCGAGATGCAGTCGTTCGATCCCGTCGGCAACATACGTCGGTGTGGTGGATTCCGGATCATTGTCGCCTACTACGACCTGGGCGGAGACACCGGAAGCCTGGATCGATGCCCGGACGCTGTCGATGCATACAGCCAGTTCCGATTCGCGACGGAAGGTCAGAATCGCCACTATGACGCCGCTGGGATTCTTCATGAGAGGTCAACTTTCGGTCGGGCGCCACGGTTCATCGAGACCAGGAGTGCGACGCTCGCGCTGACGCACGCCGACGCGGCCAATGCTCCTGCGACGTGTACGGCGCTGTCGGTCAGTCCTGCCCCGAGAACGATCAGAAACTGCAGAGGCAACAGCAAGGCGCGAAATCTGTTGAGGTTTCCCGTCTTGTCCACGACGCGGATCGACGTGCCGACTCCCAGCAGAATCCCGTTGAACGCCACCGCCAACCCGCAGAGCAGAATGACCGGTATCAAGTTCGGAAAGTGCGGTCCGACCAGATGATCCATCAATCGCACTCCCGAGAGTCGAATCTCGAGTGTGAGACAGATCAGCGAAACGCAGATGATCGAAATCCAGAAGATCTGCAAGCCCACTCGGCGGCCGAGTGCCATGCACTCGCTCGCGCTCATCGCTTCGACACCACTGCCGAACTTACGCATCAGAATTGGCGAGATGCCCGCGAACATCAAGGACAGTGGACCGAGCAGTGTCTGGGCAGTTCTGATCTCACCGATCATCGAGATCGACGCCACCACGGTGAGTATCAAGAACATCGCCTGCTGCGCAGCTGATCCCATCAATATCTCGATCGCAAACGGCACGGATCTATATCGGTGAGTGCGCGAGTACCTGACCGACGGCACCGGCGGTACCAGACGCATGGATGCGTGACCGAGCGCGAGCGCGACGAAGACACCGACCGTATAGGTCACGAGTGCAAGTGTCAGATTCTCGACCAGGAAAGCTGCAATTAGGACGAACGAGAGTGTCACGATCTGTATCGACGCAGAGATCCAACTCGCTCCGTCGTGCATCAGCATCGTGCGTATCACGTCCAACACCACGAAACCAGCTGCAGCCAACGCGTATACCGTGAGATTCATCGAGTCCGAGCCGGCGATCAGGAACAGTGCCCACACCGATGTCACCGATACCGCCGCCAGCACGATCGTGGGTGCCAACGCCGGTCCACGCTCGTCGGACACCGCCCCTCGCGACAGCCAGACGTCGACGCCGATCGCTCTCCCCAGTGCCAGTGCCAACAGACCCGCCGATTGAATCACGGCAACCTGGCCGACTTCGATCGGACCACCGAGTCGTGCCACCGAGGTGAGAACGACAAAAGTGAGGACGCTCGAAAGCCCTTGATCGGCCATGAATGTCACATACCGAGTGCGATCGTTCACGATCTCACCTCGTTGATGAGCTCACGCATCGACGTCGCCGCCTTGCGCGATGTGAAGCGATTCGAGTAGTGACGATAAGCGGATCTGCGTATCGCCGATCGGTCGTCCGCTCCGAAGATTCGGTCGAGGGCCTCGCGTATCGACGACTCTTCCAAGGTATGGAGAGGCGTTCCGCCCGGTCCGACGATGTCCGCGAGTGCACCGCTGGTTGCGTAGATGACCGGGGTGCCAACCGACATCGACTCGATCGCAACGCGTCCGAACGGTTCTGCCCACTGAGACGGCACCACGGACGCCGCACTGTCGCGGAGTATCTCGATCACATCTTCGTGTGAAGTGAATCCGGCCAGCGTGACGTTGTCGAGAGCTGCGCTTATGCTGGAGATCTCGCCGTACTGCGGTCCGTCACCGAGAACTGTGAGCGAGGGACTTCCAGCGCCCTGCGGCCAGTTGCGCACCAAGTCCAGGACGCCCTTCTCCGGTGTCAGTCGGCTGACGCACACGACCGAATCAGTGCTCCGGAACTCGGGTTCATTTTCTTCGAATCCGAAGTTCGGACGAACCACGACGCGGCCAGAATCGATCAGTCGTCCCTCGACCAGACGTGCTGTCATCGCGCTCGTTGCGACAAACCTGTGCTGCTTCCACCCCAAGACGCTGATCTTGACCGCCGCAGCGCTCAGGTAGCAGACAAGGCTCTGCAGTCGGCTGTTTCCGTAGCATCCGTTGCGGACACAACTCGTGAAGTAGTTGGTGGAACCGCATTCGGTGCACGTGCCATCTGCGCGCAACTTTGCTGACGGTGTGGCGAGGCGATAGTTCCGAACCGCCTGCAACGTAGGAATTGCGGCGGCTCGTGCGGCCACGAGCAACGAAGCCGAGAACGCCGGCCAGAGATTGTTCACGTAGACGATGTCCGGTCGCTCCGAACGAATGATGCGCAATGCATCGACGAGTACTCGAGGACTGAACACTGCGGTGACTGCCGCCCACGGTCCCCGGGAGATCTTGGAATTCTCGGTAGTGCACTGAACCGTCTCGTATCCGATCGATTCGAGGAGCTTGGATTCGTTCGCGAAGCTCTGCTCCTCACCACCCGGATTCCGATAGATCGCATGGAACATCAAGGCTTTCGGCGGCGTGGATCCACCGGCGGACGTCGGGTTCACTTCAGGCTTCGAACGCGCTACATCGAACGACTTGTACATCTCACTGACCTCCTCTTCGCTCCGGAGCGAACCCGTACGCACGACCCCTACGGATCGACAATTCGGCGTTGCCTGCACTGTGAGAGCGGTGCGTCGAGGGTCCGTACGGCGCCAGGAAGACCCATGCGATCAGCCACATGGCGCCGAAGAAGAGCGTCGACTCCGTCAAGTCCATCGAGAAGACGAGAACCATGATCGCGACGACGGCGATGTACTCCGTTCTGCTGCGAGCTCGCCCGAGCGCCGTGTTCAGAAGCAGGTAATAACCGGCCAACAGCAGCAGGAATCCGATCCAACCGATCTGGAGACGAATGTCGAGCATTCCGTTGTGCGCGCTGGTCGCCGGAAAGGACAGCTTGGACCGGATCATCTGTCCGACAACGCTGTCAGGTGCCCAGACCGAGCCGAAGCCCCAACCGAGCAGGGGCCGCTGTTCGGCGTAGTACTCGGATACCGTCCAGAGATGTAGCCGGCCGGTCAACGTGACATCTCGCGAGAGTAGCGCTGCGACATCGGGTCCGAGCACCTTCATCGCGCCGGACACCCCGATGTACAGCCCGATGATCACCGTCGAGGCAAGGCGAGCGTTAGGTGTCCGTCGAAGGCACTTCAGAGCAAGCACTGTCGCCAGCGCAATCCCTGCAGCGACGAGACTGGTCTGGCTCCGGGCTTCGAACAACACGATGCCGGCGACAGCCAGTGCCGCCACCCACGGAATACGCTTGACGTCGGGAAGCATGAGCATGACAGCAACAAGGACAACTTCGATCGCAGCCATTCGGCCCAAAGTATTCTTGTGCGTGAAGATTCCGCGGTAGGCAACAGCGCGGGTATCCACATCGATGCCGGTCGAAGGATCGAGGACCACGACCATCAGCGACAGCACCAGTAGTACCAGCAAGGTGACGGCCACAGTCCGCACTCGCACCGGGAAGGTCAACTCGCGGGCGACCATGATTCCCGTGATCGCCAGGCACACGATGACGATGCCGGCGACGGCGGAGTTCCGGGGCAACGTCGACCAGTACCAGCTGGTTGCCGGAACGCCGGCCGCGATCAGAAGCGTGAAGACAGGCCAGGACGCGTTGCGTGAGTATCGCCGGTCGAGGAAGTAGACCAACGCGAGTGTCGCCGAGAGAACGGCCGAACCGTGTACGAGCAACGATCCGAGCGCTGTCTTCTGCGTGTAGGCCTGAAAGGCTCCGCTCGCGCCGATGACCGCGATCACCAATGCCGTTCGCAAGATCAGCGGATTGTTCGGTGCCTCATTTTCGCAAGGCGCCGGTGCCGCATTCTTGTCAGTAGGCGCCATCACTTCCCACCACCGCCTTGAGCGTCTTCGCGACGATCATGACGTCACCCATCATCGACCAGTTGTCGACGTAGGAAAGATCAAGGCGGACAGTGTCTTCCCACGAAAGATCAGAACGTCCGCTGACTTGCCACAGGCCGGTGACACCGGGCTTGACCAGTAGCCGGCGACTGACCGCACCGTCGTACATCTCGACCTCGCGCCGAAGCGGTGGCCGCGGTCCGACGACGCTCATCTCGCGCCGAAGAACATTGACGAACTGGGGCAACTCGTCGATCGAGTACCGACGCATGAAGCGACCGACCGTCGTCACACGCGGATCATCTCGCATCTTGAAAAGCACTCCGGCGCCTTCGTTCTCCTTCATCAGCGCCGTGACTTGAGAATCCGCATCCTGGACCATCGAGCGGAACTTGAGCATGGGGAACGGCTGCCCGTCCAGCCCCATCCGCTCGGACTTGTACAGAACCGGCCCCTTGCTCGTGAGCTTGACTGCGATCGCAGCCGCCAGAAGCACCGGACTGATCACGGCGAGTACCACGGTCGAGAAGACGATGTCGAAGGTCGTCTTCGTGAACTTCTGCGCGCCGTGATAGCGCGGACGCTCGACATGGATCAGCGGAAATCCTGCGACCGGGCGCATCGACAGCCTCGGTCCGGACACATCCAGAATCCCTGGTGCAACAACAAGGTCCACATGATCGCGCTCGAGATCCCAGGCCAACGTCCGCAGCCTTTCCGGTCCGAATCGCTCCGACGCCGTCACTGCCACCGTGTCGGCACCGACCTGTTCGATTGCGTCCGTGACACTGTGCTCATCTCCGAGCACCGGAATGTCCCGACCGTTCACTGTGACAACTTCGCCCACGTCTCCTCCGTAGCCAGGTACGCAGACTCCGACGACTCGGTATCCATGGGCATCGTCTCGCTCGAGGTTGCGTGCAAGATCGACAACCGCCCCTCGCACACCGACCACAAGTACGGCAGTTCGAAATTCACCTCGGGCTCGCTCACGAGCAATCACCCGTCGCCAGATCCAACGACTCGCGATCAAGGCGGTCAATCCCATCGGAAACGCCACGGCGAGGTACAGGCGCGCGATCTCCAGGTGAAGGAGAAGGCTGGCGATCGCAATCAGTCCGAACAGGCGGAGCGTTCCGACGGCGATCAATCGGTACTCTTCAGGGCCGCTTCCGATCACGCGAGGAGATCTGGTGCGAAATACTCTCAATACGGCGAACCAGCCGATAATCAGGGCGAAAGACAGTGCGGTGTAGCTGAAATGGCCGAATGCTTCACCGTCTACGACATCCGCGTCGCTACCGAATCGCCACCATTGAGCCAGAAACACAACTGCCGCAACAATGATCGTGTCGGTGATCGCCAGACGACGAAGATACGCAGATTGCCATTTCCTGCGTGCGGAAACTCCACCAGCCCTCTCCGGCGCTACTCGTCGGTGTTGTTGTGGCCGTTCTTTCGTGGGCGCGGCCATCTCGAGAACCGTCATGTGTTCAGAAACCTTTCCCCATGCACAAAATTCGGCCTGAAGCTGTTCGCCGGCCGAGGTCCATCGGACCGCCTTGCCGAATCCCGAAACTTCGACAGCGAAGCAACTGCTCCGCATTGCTGCGTTCAGTGCGAATGGTCGCATTACGTGCGCCTTGCAGTTAACCCGGCGACTGTTGTCAGGCCTCGGCCCAACTGTCGATTATTGCGGCATTGCCGCAGCTCACACCCCATGATTGAAGCAGAGTCCACTAACGACCCAAACACAGGACGATCGGCGATTTCTCATCGCCCGCTGACGTCGCCAGCCTCGATATTGTCAGGACTCACGTCTTGGCAATTCTTCGGCTAGCTGGTCAGTACCAGTGAGGAGTTTGCCACATTCCGGACAGTGTGGCAATAGCGCTTTCCGAACTTCTTCCGAACGCCAGCATTGAGGTCAGTTATTCACCCTCTAAGCAGGAGGGTGCGAACATTCCTCACCATTACCATTGCGTACCTATAGTTTTCATCGCCTTGATCAATTGGACTCCACGTTTGGACGGAAACCAGCACGCAGTTGGTAATCGCTCTGCAAACCATACTTTGATGCGTTCGGCGTCGCCTCAGACCTGGACGATTGTCCGGCACTTGGCCTCTGCGCGCTTTACTTACGACTGGCCGGCAATGCGCGAACCTACGGTCGGGCGACACCGAGAATTTAGACATGCGAAAGGAGGAGCCTGGACCGCCACTGACCGTCCATGCGGTGCAGAAAGATTTGCAGCACAATCCAATTCGAGAAGGGGGAATTGAGCAGCCGTTCGACTACAAAGCGGGGCGACCGCTACCGACGGCTATGTCCATGGCAAGCATGCACGGCCATGGCAAGAGTGCGTGGCCGCGTATAGGTCAACTGACGCTCGACATGCTCGTTGGCGCCCAGTAGCGGATCGTGTCTCTCGAACAGCCGAGGTTGCGGTCGACTGATCAGCTGGGCGCACGCTCGCGAGTAGACCCCCGCAAACCTCGATGGCCTTGCGTGAACCCACGTTCATCTCGTTGCGGGCAATCAGGACTCGACCGAGGCCCACCGGTTGTGTGGCATACGTGAGCATCTCCTGCAGCGCCGTCGACGCGATACCTTGCCGGCGTTCCGGCGGCCGGATTCCATAGCCGATATGACCACCGAAATCGGCCAAGATCTCGTTCATGCTGTGCCGCATCTGGATAGCACCGAGATACCGGCCGCCGCGAGCGATCCACCAGTTGGTTGCCGGAACAATGTCGGGCCCCGTCCACGACTCTGGCTGCGCCAACAGCTACTGCACCCACTGCCTGAATCCAGCACGGGATGCCAGACCGAGATCTAGACGTTGCGCAACTCCAATCGCCGAACCGTGCTGGTCCGCCTGCGGTCAGCCACACTCGTCACACGACTCCAACAGGAAGCTCACAACGGCTCGTCAGGCGCAACCAGATCGAAAGCCGTAGCGGCACCGGTCAAGTAGGACAGGTCAGACCGCAGCGTCGCAGACTCAGAGGACCCGACTAAAGAATTGCGTCCGATTCACCACACGCAGAAGGGCCCTCGAGCATTGCTCGAGGGCCCTGTGAGGCGTCGGGATTTAACGTACGACCAGATCAGTTGACTGTCGACGTTACCCTTCGTTCGCCGACTGGATTGCTGTCCACGGAACCTCCCACGGCCACGTCAGCGACAACCGGATCGGAATCGTAGTAGTACTTGTACTCGTAGACACCACGACCGTTCAGCGGGGTCATCGTGATGACAGTGCCGAGAATTGTCGCGCCCACACTGTGGAGATTGCCGACCGCCCTGCTCAGCTGATCCCTCTTCGTCGAGCCGTGACGAGCAATCACGAGCGCACCGTCCGCCAGCGCTGAAAGCACTGCAGCATCCGTAACCGGAAGCAACGGCGAGGCGTCGATGATGACGTAGTCGAACCTTCTGCGGAGATCGGTAAAGACTGCATGGGCAGTGTCAGTCCCCAGCAGTTCGCTCGGGTTCGGGGGAATCGGACCTGAAGCAAGGACCGTCAGGTCAGCATTGCTCGTGACTTGAAGTACGTCGTCGAGATCTGCTTGCCCAGCCAAGACCGAGCTCAGACCGACGCTTCCGATAAGTCCAAGGTACTTCGAAACGCGAGGCTTACGGAGGTCACCTTCGACGAGACACACCTTCTTGCCTGCCTCGGCCAGCACGAGTGCGATGTTCACCGCAGTCGTGGTCTTTCCCTCGGAGGGAAGAGAACTCGTGACGACGATGACACTCGGTGGACGATCCACGGCCAGGAACTGCAGATTGGTTCGCAGTTCGCGGTACGCCTCGGCACTTGCGGAGTTGCCCTCGTGGAAGTTGATCGCTTGATGAACTTCACGTTCCTTGTCGAACGGAATTGTTCCCACCATCGCCGCGCCGGCGATGTCTTCGACCACCTTGCGCTCTTTGACGGTGTTGTCCAGGCGATCACGCACGACAGCCAATCCGATCCCCAGCAGAAGCCCGATCGCGGCACCGAGCGCCACGTTCCGCGAAGTCTTCGGCGACACCGGTTCCGCGGGAGTTTGTGCTCGCTGCTCGACAACGACGCGCGCCGGCGCTGTGCCACCATTCGCGGGCGTACCCAGATCTTTGACCATCACGACAAACTCGTCCGACAGCGCATTTGCGATTTCGCGTGCCAGTTCAGGCGACGCATCTTGCACGCTCAAATCGAGAAGTACAGTATCCGGCGCCGATGTGGCGGTCACCTTCGACGAGATCTCCGCCGCGGACAGCCCACCCAATCGATCTGACCCCACTGCATCGATTGTTCGCTGCGCGAGCGTCTCCCCAGTGAGGAGCTTGGCGTAGGAGGTGACCAACTGCTGTGAAAGCTGGTTGCCTTGGTAAGCCTCGTTCACGGTCGTTCCAGTGGAAGTCGACACGAACAGGCGCGTGGAAGCCTGGTAGACCGGTGTCGCAATCAACGAGGCACCCAAAGCGCCCAAGATCACAACCACGGTGACGACAACGACTATTTTCCACCGTGCCTGCAAGATCTTCAGGTAGTCCCGTACATCCATCGTCGAATCTCCTTCGGCTCGAGCACGTAGCACGTATTCGAGTAGTAATCGACAGCCGCTTGTCGAGCCGCTGCACTCAATCCAGGCTGAACGAGGCAGCCAATCTTTTTATCGCGCGTCCCTGCGTCACAGAGAGGTCGATCCCGAAACAGGCAGGGACAAGAAACCTTCGTGGCATCTCACGCATCTCAGTTCGTGGTCCACACTTGACGGCACGACTACATGTTGACGCAGCGGCGAACCTGCGACACGGACATCTGGTCCAGTTCTCTTCGTCAGCCTCATCGGCCGACACCGCCACCTGGAGTTCACTGCACATCGAAGAGAGCGGACGTAACGTGCAGCCAGGCTGAACTCTACTGTGTCGTGGTTCTTTTCACCACCGCAACGCAGCATCGAAACCCCTCGATTTCGCCAGCCGAATGTGCTGACCACGCGAAGATCACACACCCTCAGCCGGCCGTAGGACCAAAGTCCGCGAACATCCAACAACGCCCGCCGCCACCGGAAGCCGGTGCACACCAATCGAACAGGGCAAACACCACTCGCCCCGAAATCGACGGGCGGCGATCGAAGTTTCCACACCGGAATAGTTCATCTACTGACGGACCTTCGTCCCAGACACGCGGGCACTCCCCTCGACGCCATGCAATAACCATCCCTCACTGAGGGTTTCATCGATCTACGGCCTTCCAAGACCTCGATAGGTCCACCCTGCGTCGCGCCAGGTGGTCGGTTCCAGGCAGTTACGTCCGTCGATGATGACCTTCTTGCGGACGACCACTTCGAGATCCGACGGCAACAACTTTCGAAACTCGGTCCACTCGGTCAGAACCAAGACGACATCAGCTCCTGCACACGCGTCAAGTGCACTCGAAGTGTAAGTGAGGGTGGGGAACAACGCCTTCGAGTTTCCCATGGCCTTCGGGTCATAGACATTGACGGCAGCGCCTTGGAGCTGAATCTGGCCGGCAACGTTCAGCGCAGGTGAGTCGCGCACGTCGTCGGAGTCAGGCTTGAAGGCTGCACCGAGAACCGCCACATTGGCTCCGAGTAGAGAACCACACGCTTCTCGAGCCAGTTCGACCATCCGAGTACGACGACGCATGTTGATATTGTCGACTTCGCGTAGGAAAGTGAGTGCTTGATCTGCTCCCAGCTCACCCGCACGCGCCATGAAAGCACGGATGTCCTTAGGTAGGCAGCCACCACCGAAACCGATTCCGGCGTTGAGGAATCGCCTACCAATTCTCTCGTCGTGGCCGATGGCATCGGCAAGAACGGTCACATCCGCGCCCGACGCCTCGCACACCTCCGAGATCGCATTGATGAACGAGATCTTCGTCGCCAGAAATGCATTGGCTGACGCTTTGACCAACTCCGAAGTCGCAAGGTCGGTCACAACGAAGGGAATACCTTCGTTCAAGAGCTGCTCGTACACTTCACGCGCAACCGATTCCGCACGTCCGGGTCGATTACGGTCGACCCCGAGCACAAGCCGGTCCGGGTGAAGTGTGTCTTTCACCGCGTAGCCTTCCCGGAGAAATTCCGGGTTCCACGCCACCTCGACGTCTTGTCCGGCAGGCGCCAGTTCCCGTGCCCGCGCACCCAATCGCTCTGCTGTACCAACTGGCACTGTTGATTTCCCGAAGATAACGGTCGGCCTGGTCAAGAGGGGTGCAAGCGTCTCGATCACCGAATCGACAAAACGCATGTCGGCCGCGAACTCCCCCTTCTTCTGCGGCGTACCGACGCCGAGGAAATGGATGTCGGCGAACTCTGCGGCCTCCTCGTAGGAAGCCGTGAATCGAAGACGTCCCGCGGCTATGTTGCGGCGCAGCACTTCCTCGAGTCCCGGTTCGTAGAAAGGAACCTCCCCAGCTTCGAGCATCGCGAGCTTGTTCGGATCAACATCCACCCCGAGAACCTCGTGACCCAACTCGGCCATGCAAGCTGCATGTGTCGCCCCGAGGTAGCCGGTGCCGAATACCGCAATACGAGAAGTCATAACGATGTCTGCCTGTCGAAGTCGGGTTTACGTCGAATAATGCTGTAGTACTTCATGTCCTGATCGAATCGACGTTCTGTCGATACCACTCCACGGTCGATGCGATTCCCGCACGAAGATCAATCCTGGGCTGCCACCGCAAATCTCGAAGCTTCCCGATGTCAAGCAACTTCCGCGGCGTCCCGTCAGGTTTCGAGTGATCCCATTCGATCTCGCCGTCGAACCCGATCTCGTCCGCCACGATCGCGGAGATCTCCGCGATACTCTGGTCCTCGCCCGTACCAACATTGACGTGTTCTGCTCCGTCATAGTGGTCGAGCAAATGAAGGCAGGCATCCGCCATGTCGTCGACGTGGAGAAACTCGCGCCTCGGCGTCCCGCTGCCCCAGTTAACGACTGACGCAGCTCCATCACGGCGCGCGTCGTCGAAGCGCCTGATGAGGGCTGGCAGCACATGAGAGCCCTTGGCAGAGAAGTTGTCACCCGGGCCGTAGAGGTTCGTCGGCATCGCGGAGATCCACGGTCGCCCGAACTGCTTGCGAACAGCCTGTACCTGCAGGATTCCCGCGATCTTTGCGATGGCATATGCATCGTTCGTCGGTTCCAGATGACCGGTCAGCAGATATTCTTCGCGAATCGGTTGAGGTGCGAATTTCGGGTAGATGCAGGATGATCCGAGGAATAGAAGGCGATCTACGTCGAATTCGGCCGCCGCGTCCATCACGTTCACCTGGATGCGAAGGTTGTCGGAGATGAAGTCCACCGGCAGTGTGCTGTTCGCCAGTATCCCGCCCACTCTGGCTGCCGCGAGGACCACGTTCTTCGGCCTCTCAGCGGCGAAGAATTCGAATACGGCACCGCGGTCGCGAAGATCGAGTTCGGCGGACGTGCGACCGACAAGGCGATTGAAACCGTCGGCTTCCAAACGACGCCAAATCGCTGAACCAACGAGTCCACGATGGCCCGCAACGTATACCGTGTCGCTTCGATCGAGGGACTTCTGCGTGTACTCCCCCGTCATCGAGCGTGCTCCCAATCCACCAGGTTCGGACGGTCGATCCAGGGCTTGCCCTCACACGTCAGAGCCTCGATGTCCGCATCGACCATGATTCGAGCCAGCTCCGGGGTATGTACAGTCGCCTTCCATCCGAGCTTCTGCTCCGCCTTACCGGCGTCTCCGATCAACGCATCTACTTCCGTCGGCCGCAGATAGCGCTCGTCGAAGCGCACGTGATCTTCCCAGTTCAGGCCGGCGTGCTCGAAGGCCACCGTCAGGAAATCCTTGACCGAGTAGTTACCGCCTGTCGCGAGCACGTAATCGTCCGGTTCGTCGACCTGAAGCATTCTCCACATTCCCTCCACGTACTCCGGCGCATAGCCCCAGTCGCGGATTGCATCGAGATTGCCCATGTACAAATGGCTTTCCAGACCGGCCTTGATCCGCGCCACCGCTCGCGTGATCTTGCGAGTGACGAATGTTTCGCCTCGCCGGGGAGATTCGTGGTTGAACAGAATTCCGTTCACGGCAAAGATCCCGTACGCCTCGCGGTAGTTCTTGGTGATCCAGTACGAGTACACCTTCGCCGCACCGTACGGCGATCGAGGATAGAAGGGAGTCTGCTCGTTCTGCGGAGGCGGTGTCGCACCGAACATCTCGGAACTGGATGCCTGGTAGAACCTGCATTCGAGACCAGCCATCCGGACTGCTTCGAGCAACCTGATCGACCCGATTCCGGTCGTGTCACCGGTATGTTCGGGCTCGTCGAAACTCACTCGTACATGGGACTGCGCTGCAAGGTTGTAGACCTCGTCCGGGCGTATCTGTGCGAGAAGAGTGACCAAACGCGCCCCGTCGCTGAGATCTCCGTAATGAAGGAACAGTTTTGCATCCGGCGTGTGGGGATCCACATACATGTGGTCGATTCGAGCTGTATTGAACGTGGACGATCTACGAATAAGTCCGTGGACCTCGTATCCCTTGCTCAACAACAGCTCCGCGAGATAGGAGCCATCTTGACCGGTAATGCCTGTGATCAGTGCCTTCTTCATTTCTCTCCTTGATGTGGATGTACGACTTCACAATTTCCTGGCATCTATTCACACGGCCACGCCCGTCTCCACCGCCTTCTCCATGCTTGAAATTCGCCGTGTCGAAATATAGATGCACGGAATGACTTGGAGTACAACCATTCCTGCGGATAGCCCCAGGTAGAGTGCGGCGGGTCCGAGTTCAGGAATCAGAGATATTGCCAATACCATCCCGACGAGGCCGCTCAGCCAGACGCACAGGACTTGCACCCATAGTCCTCGTGGGTCCATGAGGAACATTGCTGCCGGTTGATGCACCGAAACAACAAGGATGTAAACACTTCCAGCCAAAACGGTTGCCAGTGGGACGACAAGACTTCCACCCGAGACAAACCGTATTCCCGGATAGCTGATGACGATCAGAGCGAGCGCAAATACGGCGCCTACTGTGCCGAGAAGTACTATATGCTGGGCGAATTCGCGTACCCGAAGCGTCCCGATTCGGAATCGTTCGCGATACCTTGACCACAAGTTCTGGCCCATCACTCCCAAGATCGCCAATAGCGGTCCAGCGAATTGCGCCACTACCGAATATTGTGCGACGTCTTCGACCGTTCCGAAAGTGGAGATCAGCAACCTGTGGCTCTGAAAGCCGACAACCATACCGATCGATATCAGAAAAAACGGGACCGCAGTTTCAGCTATGCGAACTCGCACCGGGCTTGTAAGACTCCAACCGATCAACGAACCCTCATCGCCGGAAATCGACCGAAGCGCGAGAGCGAGGGTAAGAAATCCGACGGCGAGGTAGCCTGCGCACGGTGCCAGAACAAACAGGTAGGCCGGCGCGTGAGTTGTCCAACAGACCACTATCACGATCAGTTGAATGATCGGACCGATCAACGCTGCGGTAACGACAACGCGCATCTTTCCGCAACCCTGCAGGATGCGGGACCCCAAACCCAATGGAATACCAACTGCCGCAGATATAATCACCACTGTGGCCAGCGCCGACGCATGATTCATCTCACCGACCGCGCCTAGTATCGGCACCCACAGCCCCATCTGGTACAACAGGAACGCGAGGCTTGCGACAGCGAGGGAAACCAGAACTGTGACCAGACTCGCCCGACGAAAATGGGATTGGAACGACATCCGATCGAGTGCACCACTTCGGTAATCTGCTGTTGCGTTCACCATGGTCGCGCCGATACCGAAGTCCGCGAAGGGAAGTAGATTCAACATGGACGCCATCAGCGCGTAGAAGGCGTAGTACTCAACGCCGTAGTCACGAGACAGAATTGCTATTACGGCGAAGTTCGCACAAGCTCCAGCCAGCAGACCTACCAGTCGAAAAAACCCGGTCCCGCCCAGGTCGATCGACTTCGCCGACCTCAGGTAGGAGCTGACGACTGTGTTCACCCTCGTGCCTCCGAGGTCCCAGCACCAGAGACGATTGTGGACTGCTTCAGACCGCTGTTACCGAGCCGAGAAAGTACCTTGTAGCACGCGGCAACTACTACCTTTGTGCAGCCTCGCCAGTACAAACCTTGCGCGAACGACGCTCGTCCCATACGTGCATTCGCAGCTGCGGCAACCGCCGATGCGTTCATCAGCCGAACGTTGATCCCCAGATGTCGCGCGTAGTGGCCCCTGATCGACTCCTTGCACAACAGCGATTTCTCAGGAGAACCAATGGATTTACCTGCGTACATCGAATACACGAGGGAAACAGTGTTGTGCTGAACGATTCGGCCGACGACGGATAACCGAATGAACATCTCGTAGTCGTCGGCGTAACGCTCGACGATCTCAGGTACGTCCAGCGCAATCGCCGCTTCGTGATCGGCACGCCGAACCAGCGCAGCTCCCGGTGGAAACGGACCGTACCCTTGTGTCAACAGGGTTCGAGTATTGATCTCGGAGTACGACTGATTGTTCAACCGACTACGCCCACGCGGGAGGCTCGCCATCACACGTCCAGCGACGACTGCGCAGTCCGCCTGCGCAGAGAGAATACGCAAGGACTCGTGAACGCCGGATGCGACCAGAAGATCATCCGCGTCCAGGAACACGATGTACGGTGCCGTGACAAGCTCGGCCCCCCGCCGTCTCGCGAGGTATGCACCCGCATTTGGCTGCGTCAGAACACGTATATCGTGGGCGCGACATAGCGCGGCAGTACTGTCGGTGGAACCGTCGTCTACCACGATGACTTCCGAAGCGCCCGCACTGTGCGCGCTCTCGATTGACGCCATAAGTGTGGCTTCCGCATTGAAAGCTGGTATGACAACTGCGAATTCCGCACTCAATTGCGTTGTGGGTTCCAAATAGTCATCGGACACGAGGAGTCACCCCTGCTAACACACGTCTTTGGACACGATCGGTTTTTGCCAGAAGCGCAACTCCCAAGGACACTGCATAATCAAGCCACTGCGCCCTGAAGACTGTGACACCGGTCAGGGCGCGTGATCGCCGCATGTCCCGGTAATGATCCATCATGCCCCGCACCGAACCGGCGCCGGCCGAATCAAAATCACAGAAAAACTCGGTCCACACCCGCGGTTGCGATCGAACCGCCATCTTCAGCAGATAAAGTTGGTCGGCACTGAGCCCGAATTCGGTATCGTAGCCGCCGATCTCAACATGCAGCGACTTCTCGATCACACATGCTTGATGGGGAATTATGTTTCCGCCTAGCGAAAATCGGGACAGACTGAACGGGATTCGGCCACCGATTCCGATGGAACTTCCGGAGTCATGGATGTTGCTCAGCCCGTAACCCCACCGCCAAGAGACATCCCCTCCTTGATACTCCCGAGAGACTCTCTCCAGAACGTCACATGAATGGAACACGTCGGACGAGTGCATGAACCACAGCAACTCGCCACTCGCCAGTTCCGCGCCGATGTTCATTGCGTCATAGCGACCGCTGTCGAGACCTGAGTTCCACACTAACGAATCACCCAACGAATCAAGGTATTCGACAGTCCCATCGGTCGAGCCACCATCGATCACGATGTGTTCGACTCCTTGTGCACTCTGAGCCCGGACGCTCTCGATCGTGCGGATCAGCCCCGAAAGATCGTTCCTGGTGATGGTAATGACGGTGACCGATGAAGTCATCGAGAAGCCCCTATCGCGAATGCATAGGCGTCGATGAGCGCTGTACGCGAACTCACGACGTCCACTGTTCGGTTGAAATATTGTGTCTTGGCTTGAACCGTCGTTCGGTAGTCCAGGCAGTCGAAGTAATGTGTGACGGCCATCGACAGAGACTCGGCGGTATTGCCAGCGACTGGATAGCCAAGCGAGACCATACTTTTGATGTCACGACTGATTACGGAGACACCGACCGCGGCGGCTTCCGCAGCGGAAATCGGAGCGCCCTCCCAGGCCGCAGTATGGAGATACAGCGAACTGGCGCGCACTTCGTCCAGCACCTGTTCAGCTGGAATCCAACCCGTCACCCGAACCCCTGATTCCACGAGACTTTCTTTCAAGACGGCTTCGCCATCTCCTACCCACACGAACTCGAACCTGCTCGACAGCCTTGCTGCAATATCGGCGAACAGTTGGGGATCCTTTTGGGGAAATATCCTTCCCACCATCACTACTCGGCTTCGTTCAGCCGGTACCTCCGCTGTCCGAGAGCTGCTTGCGCGCAAATATTCGCCGTGATCGGTCGGTGATACGTTGCCGACCACGATGGAGGTGGAGGAGTTCGACAACTCCGTAGTCAACTCGGCTTCTCGTCCACTCACTGCAACAACACACTGACGCCGAATCGAAAGTAGCCCACGCTCAACAGACTTGTAGAGTACCCGCGCTAGGGGACTGACGTCGGTGCGCTCGAATGCGTAACAGTGTGGGGTGTATACGATCCCAGCTCGGTGCCCGGGGATGATCCGGGCGAGACCGGCAAGACTGGAATGCAGGTGCAGAATATCGAAATCTCCTCGGCGCACCATTCGAATCGCGGATAGCAGTAGTGCGGCCAGACTTCCAGGTACCAATGTCACGCTGAGTTCGGAGGGGAAGCTGTATGTGCTCTGCCCGACCCGTTCGCGAGCGATCACGCAGTGATGCATTTCTGGCGTCAACGCCTGATAGTTCAAGATCGCGGTGCTTACACCTCCTCCGAGTGCTTCCGTGACGTGCAGAACCTTCATCGCGCACCATCCCTCGTAAGGCCGGCAAGAACATTTTGGTTTCGAATAGCTTTCATCGCAAGGTCTTCCGTCTCCGAAGTATCAACTGATCTTTTCCGCATGCCTGAGGAGCACAAGAGAAGAATGAGAGGGCACAGGAAGGGAAGCAGACCGGTTCGATACGGCTGGATCGGTGCCTCCAGGAAACCCACAGCGACCGTGGTTACGATCAGCGCCGATGCCAAGTATCGATTTTCGACATCCGTGGTCAGCAGCGCCCAGACGGCAGCGACGACAAGCACGGCAATTCCGAAGAACCCGACGGCGACGCCGAGTTCTAACCAAATGTTGTGCGCGGCATAGTTGGAGGAGAAGCGATACGCGTTATGCTCCGTCCAATAGTTCGCACCGTGACCAACATTCGGGCTCTCCGAAATCAGCTCCTTCGCCCGCATCCACAAAGCACCGCGATAGGTGTAATCACGGAGTCCGTAAACTCGGAACACTGGCACAAAAGAAATCACCAACGCAACCATCGCAGCTGCCAGTGCCACAACCCGCGACATGCGGTTTCCGATACCGAGGACTACCAGGTAGCCGAGAACCAGACCGATCATCGCTGTTCGACTGCCAGAAATTTCGATCACGATCAGGCTCGCCAGTCCAACCGCCGCGACTGTGATCCAGTGTTGCCGATACACCGCAATGACGCTCAGCAGTGCGACACACAGCCCCAGGAAGTTGCCATTGCCTGTGATCGACGACGTGAGCACTTGGCCGGCCACAGTGCACTTGTCCAGCCGACAGGTCTCGACCACAGCCTCAGGCCAGACGACGAAAACCACAGCCATACTCAGACAAAGGACGAGCAGACCCTGGTAACAAAGACGGGGCCAGTTCAGTACATCAACCGAGAGCGCGCGGCACCACAGAAGCGTAGGCACAATCATGAATATCGCTCCGACGACACCGATGTCCACGACCCCGAAGATGAGGATCGGCATGATCACCACCGCCATGACCAGTATCGCGGGGACATAGGGGAATGAATCTCGGGATCCGAGCGCGACGATGAAAATCGCGATTCCGATGACAATCGAAGGCACGTAGGAGATCACGAAGACCGCGGAGCCAGAAACTGGAAGGTATAGGGCAAGGACGCTGCCTAACACCGCTTTGAAAAGGACCGGCCATACGACCGATACCCAAAACCAGATCCCGATCAACCCGCTTCTGGTGCTTGTCGAGGTTTGTCGTCGGGGTTGCAACACCGTGACCACACGTAAACGTGCGATCAGCAAGAGAAAAACACTGGCAAACAACAAGATCGAGAGATTCATGTCATTGGCCAACCGTCGGCAGGTGGCACGGCACAGCCAGGGAGTCGAGCAGGCATTCCCTCTGGGATGCGACGGCCTCGATGCGTGAATCGATCAGGCTCCAGTAAGCGGCTGGATCGTCTCGAATCGATTCCACCGCGTCGAGAACGCGAGTTGCCGAGGTCCTTCGGGCATCGAGAACGTACTGTTCCAACCCCAGATCATGAAATGCTCCCCATGATTTTCGTTCGTAGCCTAGGTGCACACTCGGCTTTCCGGCGAGCAATGCAGACAACGATCCGTGGAGGCGCGTACTGACAACGACGCGATTCTCCGTGCTTTCCAAATAGTGCTGCAATGGCTTTGGGGTTCCCGGAGAGTATTTGACGGTGAGGGGCGTGTCATTGTTTCCGCCACCGGTGGACTGAATCGCCCATACAACATGATCTGACCGAGCCAAGTCGGACAAAGTGTTCTCGTAGGATCCAGGGCGGGACAGCTCACGTGCCACGACTACCGGGCCATGCGTGATCTCGATATTGCGAGGTGTACGGACCTCCGCCATCTTCAGAACCGCCAGATCCGAGATTCGTTCGACATTGGTCAGGTCGGCGAACAAATCGCGTGATCGATCGTCACGAACGAGCACCTGGTCCATCGCCTTCAGTGAACTCGCGATACGGCGACGGAGAATGTTCGGGAACGGGCCGATACTCTGCGGCAGATAGATCTTGCGCGCACGACTTCGTGCGGCAAGATCGAGTTGACCGAAATGCGCCCCCGCAGTTTTCAGGGCCTCGGAAACAGACGAGCCCCGAAGGTATCCGCCCCCGACAGCGACTATCAAGTCCGCTTGTTCGAACAGTATCTTGACAGGTGCTGGCCCGCCGGTGACGGAACTAGCCAGCATGGAAACACGTACGGACACCTTCTTTTTCGGGTTCGGAATCCATGCCGATGCCCACTGATGAAACTTGACATGATTTGCCATCGGATGGTGGCGGAACGATTCGGCATCAGTGGCAATCACGTCGACGACAGAATCCGGCCACACCGATCTCAGCAATTCGAGTGTTTCCTCCACCAACAACCGGTCGCCAGAGTTTTGAGCACTGTATGCGTGAATGACCAGGATGCGCGGGTGGTCACGATTGTATTCGGGCAACGATCTCACTCCTGGTCGTCATGGTTCGGGACGCCTGCAAACCCATTGAATAGGCAAAATCTCGGTACTCGTCACTCGATACGACGCCGAGGGCGGACCGAAGGCTGGGCGCGCCGGCAAATGTAAGCACCGGCCCGGAGGTGCGCAGATCCTCGAATGCAGGTAGATCGGCAGCAACAACCGGCCGGCCGCGCGCCCACGCCTCCCATACGAACACAGGATTGAGTTCGTTTCGACTGGGCATAAATGCTGCATCTGACCAATCCAGGTAGGGCACAACATCGTCGACGCGTCCCACCAGTTCCACCGTATGCGAAGAAGGCTTCGCACTGTCGAACCGCTGTCTCAGGTCTTCTTCTTCGGGCCCTGAACCCAAAATCTTTATTTCACAGGGAATCTCGATATCCGACAGAAGTTCGGGAATACGATCGAAGCCCTTCTGCTTGGATAGACGGCCACAGGCCAGCAGCCGTAGGGGTGCCCCCGAAGATTCACGACGAGTGGTTTCTCTCGAGTCAACTCGGATCAAGTTCGGCTCGTACACAAGGCGAGCGTGCGGTCCGTAACGTCGTTGACGAATCTGACTCACGGCTAATTCCGAAGGCGCAGTGATCAGCTTTGCGTGCCGAAGTGCATTACGAACGAGCACGTTCTCGACCAGGGAGACAACGCCAGTTTCATCCGCACTCGGCAACTGATGGAAGGTCGCAATCAGCTCACCCGGAAGACGTTTGAACATACTCGAAACACCGAGGGCGACATGGCTACCCCTCATCAGTGAATAGACCACATCCGAACGCTGCAGATGTGTTGCTACTGCACGACTGGCTCCGACCAGTCCGCCAGGACTTCTTGGATAGTCGAGCATGACGAACTCGTCTGCGAGGTCGGCAACCTCGTTGAAGTCTCGGCAGCCTGCGAACAAAGTGACCACGGTCGTATGTGTGTCGGTAAGCCCGCGCAATAACCCGCACAAGGATTTCTGTGCACCCCCACCTTCCAACCAGGGCGCCACAACAAGCAACGACTTCAACTTTGGCGGTTCCGACACAAACTTCTCCTGGTCAATTTGCTCCATCACTTCCCAACATCGCCTTGAGCGCCTTCGCGACGATCGTGTTCTCGCTCGTCATCGACCAGTTGTCGAGGTACGAAAGATCAAGGGGAGCTGCGCCTTTCCACCGAGAACATCACGAACTGAAGTCGGTCCAGACATCCGTATTCACGTCTCAGTACGCGCCGTCACTGGCCAATACCGCTTTCAACGTTTTGCCGACGATCAAGACATCACCCATGAGCGACCAGTTGTCGACGTACGAAAGATCCAGTCGTACAGTCTCTTCCCAAGAAAGGTCCGAGCGCCCACTGACCTGCCACAGCCCTGTGATCCCCGGCTTGACAAGAAGTCGGCGACTGACAGTTCCGTCGTAGGCCTCGACCTCGCGACGCAGCGGCGGCCTGGGGCCGACAACGCTCATCTCGCGCCGAAGAACATTGACGAACTGGGGCAGCTCGTCAATCGAGTAACGGCGCAAGAAGCGCCCGACCGGTGTAACGCGCGGGTCGTCGCGCATCTTGAAGAGCACACCCGCGCCGTCGTTCTGGGCCATCAACGATGCCACCTGCGAGTCTGCGTTCTGGACCATCGAACGGAACTTGAGCATCGGGAACGGTTTCCCGTCCAGCCCCATTCGTTCCGCTCGATACAACACCGGGCCCGGGCTCGAGAGCTTGACCGCCAGAGCAGCGGCCAGGAGAACAGGTGCAATTGCCGCCAGTATCAGTGACGCGAAGATCACGTCGAACGAGGATTTCGCAAAGCGCTGCGCACCATGATATTTCGGACGCTCGACGCGTATCAAAGGCTGACCGGCCACCGGCCGCATCGACAGGCGTGGCCCCGACACATCGACGATGCTGGGCGCAACGACGAGATCGACGTCCCGCGATTCCAGATCCCAGGCAAGCGCACGTATGCCATCCGAGCCGAGATGCTCCGTTGCCGTTACCGCAACGGTGTCTGCGCCGACCAGTTCCAACGCTTCGACTACCGATGTCTCACCGCCGAGGAGCGGTATGTCACGCCCGTCGACCGCGATGGACTCGTCCGCGTGCCGAAGGAACCCCGGCACACATACTCCGACCACGCGGAAACCGTCTGCGCTACCTCGCTCGAAATTTCGTGCGAGTTCAGCGCCGGCATCCTTGCTGCCCACCACCAGTACAGATGTGAGGCACTCACCGCGAGTACGCCGTCGCACGATCACCCCACGCCAGAGCCAACGGCTCAACAGCAGCGCGAGAAGGCCGACAGGAAACGCGAATGCGAGGTAGAGCCGGGCGATATCGAGACGGAGCAAAAGGCTTACGATCGCAATGACGCCGAACAATCTCATCGCGGACACCAGGATTCGTCGATACTCCTCGGGACCGCTTCCGATCACACTCGCAGATCTCGTCCTGAATATCTGCAACGTCGCCAGCCACGCGACCACCACACCGATGGACAAACCGGTGTAGCTGAACTGCCCGAGCTCACGAGCGTCGACGGCGGTCGGCGCGGCGCCGAATCGAAGCCACTGAGCGGCCGAAACCGCACCAACGACAATCAGCGAATCCGTCACTGTCAGAGCACGTATGTATCGATGCTGCCACGCAGCACGCGAGGAAAACTCCGCACGGGAGTCCGGCACGATGCGCGGACGCCGATACCCGAGCGACGGCGCCATGGACATGTCCAATGCCGACATCTGACCAACCTTCCCGTTTGCGAGCCGCCAGGCCCCGACCGTTCTTCGGAATTTCCGGTTTGCGCCCGAAAGCTTCAGGCACAACTAAAAGATGGAGAAGAGCAAATGTTCCGCTTAGGTGTCGGCAACGTGGCAACTCGATAATCTGGAGGCATTGCACGTGCCGCGTGAGTACTATGAGAACATCTCGAAGGCCGGAGTTCAATTCGAATAATGTTGCAGGTCAAGACTCTAACCGGCAATTCTTCTTCCCAGCAGACACCCGAAGAATGTTGGACGATCGTTCACGTTCGATCGCCGTAAAGCCACGGTGCCATTTGCGATGCAGTTACCAGTTGGTAGCTATAATTCAGCTATTCAGCAAATGCACGGAAACCTCCAGGGCTTAGGTCCCGACGACCGCAATAGCTCACAAAGCGGACATTGCCTCTCACTGCTGACCACAGTTCTTTCGCATGGGTAACTGGACCCGCATCCACGCAACCGAGAACCGTCCCTGCACGTTGGGGACCTATGTCCCCGTAGGTCGAATCCGCGGAACTTGATTGAACTTTCTGCAATCCGAAAGTGAATTACCCTTCGATACGGAGTAATTCGGCAGACCGAAAATCTCGTCATGCCATCCGGCCGGCCAAGGCCCGCACTGGGAAGCGAAAAAAAGATTTCAAACTTCCCACTATGTGAGATTCGAGCGCGTGAGACCTCCGGCCGGACTGCTCAGAGACCGGCGCCTCGACGTGGCGAGGGCGATATGTCTTGATCAAGTAATGTCTGCATGTGGCGCCGGACCGACGGCGATGGTCGGCAGTCCCTAGCGGTGCGCAGCCTCGAATCGCACGCAGATGTCGGGTAGCAAGCGAATGGAACTGGAAATGTTGAAGATTCGTGAGATCCGCTCCGAGTCCGGGATCATTCCTCGACTCGCAGTGCGGTGGTTGATGATCGCGCTCGCCACGATCTTTGCATTCTGGCCCACCTGGACCAAGCTTTGGCAGAGCACGGCCAGCGGAACTGCCATCGGCTACGTCTTCGCTCTACCGCTCTTGTGTTTGGTTGCCGCCGTCGGAACAGACTTGAGGCGCGGCCCGGAGCTTCCTATTCACGATCGCGAGACCGACAAGATAGTCGGCTGCATCGGCCTCTTCGTCGCATTGGGACTCCAAGCGCTCCTGCTGCCGCGTTTTGCCGAGACCTACGAATTGATGCATATCGACGTGATCGCGGCGTGGGTATTCGTCTGGAGCGCAGCGGTTCTGATGTTCGGCCTCCGTCCGGTCAATCGGTATTGGGCAATCTGGGTGGTCCCGGTCATCTTGGCGCCGCTACATTACCGCGCCATCGCGACCGAAATGGGCGGGACCCGTTTCGACTACAGCGTCCTCATGGTGCTGGTCGCGTCTGCCGCGACCACGATCGCCGTCAGTAGAACGTGGAGGCGAGGGGCGATCGCCTTTGTCGCCGCAACGGTGCTCGGTGTGGTGGTTCTCTACGTCACGATTCAGAAGTATCCCACTGCTCCGCTTTTCGCCGTGCAGTTGTTTCCGGCGCTCGGAACCGCAATCGTCGTCGGTGGCGCCTTCTATCTGTACGAACGCCGGGGAAAGTCGCTCAAACCGTTCGATCGACCACTCCGAAAGCCTTCGACAGCCACGAGCAACTGGACCATCCTTGCGGTGTTTGCCGCCGCAGTGCTGATGTTCTTCACACCGCTGCCACCGACAAGTTTGACCGTCAACGTCGGTCCGCCTCCGGCTACGGCCGATCCTCGACTTGTCGTTCCACTGGGCTGGCATCAGATTGCAGCATCCGAATACGACTGGCCCCGTCGGTACTTCGGCAGCACCTCCGAACTGAGCCGTCAGACAATTCGGGCCGACACTCCGAATCCCGCTTGGGACGCGCAGATGCGGCCTCGCACGGTACAGCTTGACGTCGTCCAGGTCCGGCGGCCCTCCACGCTCGCCGTGTACCCCAGCAAGACCACCTACGACCTGGAGAACGCGAGAGTCAGCCCGACGGTCACGGTGGAGTTGCCGCACGGGATCGTCGCCGAGATGTACACGATCGTCGACGACGCTCTCCTTCTCACATGGAGCAATCTCAATTTCGTCTGGACGCGGGGCGACGGAGCCGCGCAGCGAGTCAGCCTGATCAGCGTCGACAATCACGATCCCGACGCCTACTTCCCCGAACCGAAGCCGTCGATGGCGTCCAACGGTAACAATACCCTCGCCGTTCTACTGCGTGGTGAAACCTCGACCGAAGACACCGAATCCGAGTACAAGGACCTGGACATGCTCGAAGCACTCGCTCGACTACTCGTGGAGGCTCAGACGTGGTGAACGAAAACCGAAGCCAGTCCAACAGTGTTGTGGTCAGCGGCGACCCGGATACAGCGGAGTACCGCGAGGCCGCCCTGCACGATGCAGTGAACGGTCTACGCGAGCGCCATCCGATCTCGTCCGCATCCGTGGCCTTCTATCCGTGGCAACGAAATACGTTGTTGGCAGGCTTCGCACTAGTCGTCGTCAGCCTCGTGCTCTTCCTCGTCCCAACTCTCATCGCGCTGACACTGATCTGCACCATTGGATACATCTGGGCGATGGTCGACCGTCTGATCTTGTTCACGAGGGGTCTCGATGCGTCCTCGATCATGACGATCAGTGACGAAGAGGCACTGGCTCTTTCATACGACGACCTTCCCACGTACACCATTCTGGTCCCCGCATACAACGAGCCTGAAGTCGTCGGCGACCTCATCGCAGCCATGCGAGCGATCGATTATCCGGAAGACAAGATGCAAGTCCTTCTCCTATTGGAGGAAGATGACGCCGTCACTATCGAAGCCGCTCTTGCCGCCGGCGTGGACGAGGTCGTCAGCATTCTGAAGGTGCCCGAGGCCGATCCACGAACCAAACCGAAAGCATGCAACTACGGTCTGCATTTCTCGACGGGCGAGATCGTCACGATCTACGACGCCGAGGATTCCCCCGACCCACTCCAATTACGGCGAGTAGTTGCAACTTTCGCGAAACTTCCCGAGAACACTGCTTGTGTTCAGGCCAAACTTGCATTCCACAACGGAACTCAGAACCTGTTGACCGCGTGGTTCACCGCCGATTACGCGCTGTGGTTCAACTTCATCCTCCCTGGATTGATGCGGAGCAATTCACCGATTCCTCTCGGCGGTACCTCGAATCACCTACGACGTAGCGTCCTCGACGAGATCGGTGCGTGGGATCCCTTCAATGTCACGGAGGATGCGGACCTCGGGGTACGGATTGCCGAGAGCGGCTACCGCACCGCGGTGTTGAATTCCACCACGCTCGAAGAAGCCAACAGTGACACGATCAACTGGATCAGACAGCGCTCGCGTTGGTACAAGGGCTATTTGCAGACGTGGCTCGTCCATATGCGCCAACCCGTGAAATTATGGCGAGGATTGGGCCCAATCGGATTTCTCCGCTTCACGATTCTCATGGCCGGCACACCTTTGGTCGCCACTTTGAACATGGTGTTCTGGCTCATCAGTCTGGACTGGATTCTCGGACAACCTGAAGTGATCCACCAGGTCTTCCCCAACTACGTCTATTTCCCCGCGTTGATCTCTCTGGCATTCGGTAACGCCGCTGTTCTCTACATGAACCTCGTGGCGTGCCGAGAAACGCGAAACGCGATGCTCCTCCTCGCCTGCCTGACTGCTCCGTTGTACTGGGTGCTGATGAGCATCGCGGCGATCAAGGGGACCTACCAATTGATTCGCAACCCGTCCTACTGGGAAAAAACCTTCCACGGTCTGAACACGTGACAACGCAATCCTTCACGTTCTACACAGGTGTGAGTTATGTCTACTGGTCCGCCTCACCCACAATTTCACCCGATTTCGGGTTTCAACGGAAAACACACAGCTAGATGGTCGCGGTAAACACACAATCCAGTCACAAAACTTAACTACCGGTACGCGAGAACCGCGGTGATTGGTTGCCGAATGATCACAGATCGGCCGTCGAGCGCCTTAAGTGTCGAGACGGCACTGGCTTACCGCGCAGCACTCAGGCACTATGACCGGTATGAGCGGTTTTTCGGAATGGGTGAAGCATCAACTGGAACTTCGCCAAGAAACAGACGTAGCCGATGCTGCGCGTGCGCTGGGAATACGCCCCTCCGAGCTCGGTCGGTGGCTGTCCGCGAAACGCCCTCCCACGCAGGACACGATCAGAACTGCTTGCCGCGTCTTCGACGTCCACGTACAGGAAATTCTTGTCGCGGCGGGCTACATGACACCCGACGAGTCGGGTCTGGACGACAAGCCGATTTCACTGTCGTCACTCAGCACCCGAGATCTCCTCGATGAACTGGCGAGACGCTCCGCGTCGCATAGCCTCGCAAGTCAGTAGGTCAGCTGCGGATCCGGCTGATCCAGTCGTTCCTTGAGCCAGACTCTCAATTCCGGTCCGTACTCGGTGCGACTGAGCGCATGGTCGAGAGAGGCCCGCAAAAATCCGCCCGGGTTTCCCAGATCGTGACGCGTTCCGTGATGGACGACGACATGAACCGGATGCCCCTCTGCAATCAGCAGCGCTATCGCATCCGTCAGTTGCAGCTCGCCACCCTGCCCTGGCGAGATTCGTCTGAGCGCGTCGAACACGGCGCGATCGAGAAGGTAGCGTCCGGCCGCAGCGAGAGTGGATGGAGCATCCGCTGGTGCGGGCTTCTCGACCATGCCGACGACGGCAAGCACATCGGGATCACCGCCCTCCACAGGCGCTTGGACGTCGAATACCCCGTAAGCACCAACACGATCCGGCGCGACGTCGAACGCGCACAACACGGAACCGCCTCGCTCGGCACGCACCTTCGCCATCGCGTCGAGAACACCGCAGGGGTGGACCAGATCGTCCGGAAGCAGCACCGCGAACGAGTCCTCGTCCGCATCCAGCACCGATTCGACAAGACCGACAGCGTGTCCCAATCCCAGCGGAGACTCCTGCACAACCGGCTCCACCGAGATCAGGCCTGGAGCCCGACGCACACGCTCGAGTAGATGATGCTTCCCGCTGGCGGCGAGCTTGCCCTCGAGCACCAGATCCTCGACGAAATGCCCGACGACCGATGCCTTGCCCGGCGCAGTGACGATCACCAGACGTTCCGCGCCTGCTTGCGCCGCTTCGCTTGCGACCAGCTCGATCCCGGGTGTATCGACCACGGGGAGCAGCTCTTTCGGAACCGTCTTGGTGGCCGGGAGGAAGCGAGTCCCCATCCCGGCAGCCGGCACCACAGCAGTCTTGAAAGCCCGTTCAGCGCACCCAGTCATCGTTCACCTCTCCGCTCACGCGATGTTTTACACAATTACCGTTACGCGCATGCAGCGATCGTCCCCTCATTCCGACGACCGAAGCTCACACCGCATGTACAGCCTGCGCACAAGGTCTACCGGGCGACCGATGCCGTCGCAAGTTGACCCGAACTCGGAATTCGTTGCGCGCGAGAGCTACACAGCACCCCTCGATGTCACTTCCACGAAGGGCACACGGCACTCCGCGCACTGCCCGTTACCGCAGCGAACGGTTGAGATCCTTTTTCGACGTTGACCACGGCGGGACGTAGTAACTGGCCAAAGAGACAGGTACGACACAACTTCCGAACTCAGCGCCTCAACCGGACCGTCCCCAGCCGACCCGGACGTAGGTCCTGGAGGCGTCGCATCGATGGTCCCGAGCGACTCCACAAGCCTTCAAGTTCGGTTATCCACAAGTGAATGCCACTGAATACCATTGGATGCAAACGAAATAGGGTCATCACGTCACAACGCCAGGTTCAGGTTGTTATCAGATCGTGACCATACTCCCACTGGGCGGAACTCCTAGTGGACTACCAGCAGTGTCCTAACTTGCCAGTGAAGCGATCACGTCGAAGAGTGGATCATCGGGCCCGATGTCCATTGTGCACTCGTTCGGCCGCGGATCCGGTACGAAGGCCCACAGGAGAGCTCCGGCCGTGCCGGCCGCCTTCTGCCCCGTCAGCTTCGTCTCGATATTCGTGGCTCGGGTCGCCAGTGATTCACAACTGCCCGCCAATTCGCCTGTCTCAGCGACCAACAACGGCTTCGAGACGTTCGTGGCCTGTTCGATGCGACGCGCCAGTCCGTTCCACTGGTCGCCCGGAAGCGGAACCCCGTCTGCTCCGTAGTCGTGATACTGCAGAATGTCGACGAAGTCGGACTCGCTCACGTATTGGTAGTCGTCACCAGCAGTGCCGCACTGACCGCCCCCGACGTATCCGGCCGTGATCAGGGTGTTCGGATCGATCGCCCGAAGTTCGGCGCCTGCCGTGTCGAAGAACTCCCGCAACACCTGCGCGGAATCAGACGGGCACGTTCTTGTCCACCAATTGCAGGCGGCGTCGGTACACAGGCTCGGTTCCGGCTCCCCCACCAATTCCCACGCCGCGACGGAAGGCTCGTTCTTCCAACGGTCGACGGCGGTGTGCATCCAGTCCTGAAAGCTCATGGTGGCTCGACCTGGGATCAGGTTCGCAACCTTCCAGTCGTCGGTGTACCAGTCCCTGGATTTGAACAGCCCGTCATCACACCCGCTGTCCTGTGGTGAGAGCACCGGAATCGTCAACTGGTTGTGTCGCGCCGCAGCGTCGAACACCGCGTCCATCGGTCCGAAATCCATCTGCCCGGACACCTTGTTCACCGCGAGCGCTTGGAAGGCGTTGAAACGCGTGACGGAATTCGGTGGCAGAGAACCGAAGTAGGCATCGAGATCGACCATCGCGCCACAGCCGAAGTTCACCGACCAATCAGTGGCCAGTTGATAAGCATTGAGCCCGGTGGGCCACCACGGCTGTCCGTCGAGTGTCAGTCCGCTCGACGACGCTCCGACCCGAACCGTCTTGGGCGAATCGGCAACCACCGGCGTCGTGAACATTCCTGTCACGACCGCGACGGTTGCAAAGCTGACTACAGCGGCAGCGATACGGCGACGCACTGTGCCACGCACACGCGGACGCGCTTCTTCAGAAGACATCTACAACCATCCACGTCATACGGACAATCCTCCCACACGAATTCCCTCATCGACCCGTTTGACGTTCACCGGTCACGCGATACAAACGCCAGGCCGAAGGGTCCATGCCGCCGTCGTTGGGCACCTCGAGCACCAGTGCTCCCACACCGCCGGCACCAGTGTCGTACATCGTCGGATAACGCCGATTGACCGCGTCCGACACACCGCGACCGGTGTTCGGAACCGACAGGATGTACTCGACGTGATGTTCGGCCGGGTTGTTCAGTACGCGCACGAAGTCCGCATCGGAAGGCACGACGAATTGCCGAGGGTTGTTCGACGACGCCACGACGGCATAGCTCTGCACGGTGTCGAGCAGAACCGACCCCTCCGGCAGAGCCAAGTCGTCCAGGTACCTGGCGATGCGACGCTCGGCCGCAAACGTGCGTAGATTCGTCTGCTCCTCCAGGTTCTGGCGGCCCGGAATGATCGCGCTGGCAATGGAATGCTCGAGCACTGCGATCCGCGCACTACCCATCGCGACAAACGTGACCAGCGTCGACCCGACCAGCAAGCACAGGGAGATCACAAGAGGTAGAGACGGTCCCGCCTGCTCGGGGTACGTCGACACCGAGCGCGACGCAGCAGCCCCTGGTCGACGCGTGATGACCGGCGCTCCGCGAGGAGCGATCAGGACGACCAATACGAAACACAGCGGAATGATCGAAATGTAGAAGCGCAGAAGAGGAAACGTCGATCCCATCAGGTAGAGCAACGTCTGCGCTCCAAGGATGGCGCCGAACAGCACAAGAGGCACCACCACTTCGGTGTCGCGCCGCCGAAGTGCGTAGATGACTGCCAGAACCACGAACACCGGGAGCGCCGGCCCGAGTACGGCCATTTCGGTAATCGAGAACGCAAGGCGGGCAACCGGTGAGTCGGTTCCGGCACCAGCCTGTTCCAGGATGGAACTGTTCCCGTACACCGACGAGAACTGTTGGAACGCTTGACCCGTGATGAGCCAACTGGCAAACGACCACAAGGCGAAGGCAAGGAAACCCGGCATCAGCACGACGGCGCCGTCGAGCGCCGCTGCCCAGAGCCGCAAGCCAGGTCCCGCGCCCTCGCCCCGCTCCTCCGCTGTCGGTTGAAAACGAAGCCAACTCACCACGGTCACCAGCACCACCGCGACAGACAGAGGTGCCAATGCGTCGTATCGAGTGAGGTACGCCAGAGCGAACGCGAGGCCCGCACCGATGAGGTCGTGTACGTCGTCGCTGCGCATCCACCGAATCAGTCGACGTGTCGCCCACAGAACGAAGAAAAGGAACGGAGCTTCGCTCATTCCGCTCGCCGCGTACATGACGATCATCGGATTGACAGCGAACAGCACGGTAAGGACGACGGTGACCCATCGCGGACACCCACGGTCGCGGCTGATCCCGCGTATCTGAATCACCGCGCCAGCCATGAAGGCCGCGGACATCACGACCGCAGTGATGTTCCACCGCAGCAGATCCGGCCACCAATGACCCATCAGGCCCATCGGAATCTGGACTGCCGCCGTCAACGGGGTAAACACGAACCCGATCGCCGCGAAGTGCGGATCACGGCTGAGCAGCATCGCCGACACCGCGGCGACACGACTGAGCGAATCGGTGAAGATGAACCCGATACCCGCGTTCATCCACACGCCCAACGCGGTGTAGATCGCGAAGAGCACGACGAACATCCGCCATGGCTTCCGGCCCGGTAGATCGTGGACCGCGACGGACAGGGCCGGGCGATCGGTGACGGTCACTGTCCGCGACGCCGAGCCACGAGCACACCACCGACGGCAACAGCGATCAGAACCACGGTCCCGAATCCGATCCAGCCGATCGTGACCGCGCTCAGTCCGGTCTCTTCTTCGGCCGAGGTCGCAGTGCCCAACGGGGCGACGTCGACTCCGACGTCGAACGGCTCACCTCCCCGCGGTGCGACCAGTAGATCGCCGGTCAGTTCTGCGAACCGGTCCTTCCCACCTTCCAACCAGTTGAGCAGACCGTCGGCATCGGCCGCGTCACCCTCAGACGTCAGCGCCACTACTTCGTTGTGCGAACCCGAAACCACCTGCAAGGCACCGTATTGTCCACCGAATTCCAGACCCTGCAAGCGCAGGAGTCCTTGATCTGCCGTGTCCATGGGTAGAGCCACCGGAGTGGGCAGCGTCCCGTCCGCCGCGATCAACAACGCAGGCAGCGAACTGGTCGCCGCGTCGCCGAACGGAAGCACGCGCGGTTGCAGCGGCAGATAGCTCAACCGCTGCATCGCGACAACGAGGCGCTGGGCTCGAACGAGATCTGCGAAATCACCGTGACTCAAACCGACATCGACTGTGGGCAGCATCGACTGAGGCAATGACTGGAATCCTCCAGGCGTCGGCGGGAATCCGGTAGTGGACGTGATGGTGCTGGCCGGATCGACAGTGAGCGAAGAAGGGCTACTGGTGCCGCACTGGAAGTCGCCGGTCACATCCATCGAGACCTCGAACGTCAAGTCGCGACGCAGGAGTTCGTTCGGAACATCGACGCCGATGTCGAAGCGCCCTGTCTCGTTAACCGTCTGCGAGGCGAGTCGTCTATCCCCGAGTGAGATCGACAGTTCTCCGTTACGCGAATTCGGTAGCGGGACATAGGAACCAATCATTCGCACCGAGACATCCTTCATCGGACGCCCCAGTTGCGACTGACTGAACGGGACGTCGACCTCGATGTGATTGAGACCGGAAGCCGTCAGCGTTCCGAGCTTCAGCTCACCGACGGTGATGGCGTCCTGGGAAATCTGGGCAACCGTGTTGTCCGGTGACGCCAGCGCTCTGCTCGCCGCCCAGTAGCCGTCGAAGTTCGCCGCCAAGAGACTGACCTGGGGAACGAGCGTCTTGTCATCCCCTGAAATCCGCAGCACGGGTGAACCATTCGGCGCCGTCGCAAGATCGATGCCGGCGTCCCCACTGTTACCGAGCACTACAGCTCTCTCGAACAGTCCCGGCTCAGCGGAGGGCAGACTCTGGCCGTTCGGCAGCTGCTCCACCACCACGGCGTCAGGCTGACTTCCGTACTTGTTGACAATCGCTGCACTCAGTTGCAAAGCCGCACTCTGCTGCGCCCCTGACGAACCATCCGTGACGTAGATGGTTGCCTTCCTCAAAATCGGCGGGAAGAAGGTTGCAACAGTTGTGGGCTGCTGCTCTGCACCGTCGTAGGCGACAAAGGCCTCCCGGAGCGCGAGGGGCTGGTATCTCGTTCGGTCGTAGCAGCGGTCGTCGACGGGAACGAGGTGAGCGATCATCGACACGGTCACGCTACGGTCGACCACTTCGAGACCTTGCAAGGGAACCGAAATCGGTAACCCGGTCCCGGCCTGCCCGGCGTCGAAGTCGACGCGGCTCACCAATCTGCCGTCCGAAGTCACTTCGAGCCAGCCCCTACTGAAGTCGGTCGGGGCGGTCAGGATTCCGGTCACGGCTGTTGCGGTGAGTCCGTCCGGCACCGGCACGGTCACCAACACTGGTGCGTCATCGGAAGAGAACACGATGTCCGTTCCTCGGCCGAGTTCGGTGAAGGAGATCGGAGTTGTGGCTGCGGCAACCACCGAGGTATCTGCGTCGTCCTCGAAATCCTGGGCCGAGGCGACACTGCCGAGAGGAAGCAACAAAGTCACCGCGACGGTCACCGGCATTGCCAGCGCGCGCGTCAGCCAGGTTCGAGAGTGGCCCATCAGCGTGTCTCCTCGACATTTCTTGTTTCCGCGCAATCACCAAACACAAATCACGAGTAGCAATCTCGCCAGTTCGCGACGGTCGCAGGTCCGATCGCACCGTTACGGACAAACGAACCATAACGACCAATTTGTGCGTTTGGCTAATTATCCCGACCGGCGAGACTTTTGTTACGGCGCGTCACATGATTAGCAATCGCTGCCGCGGGGAAGCCGAAAGAAACCGTCCGCAAGCCCGTCAACACGCCTGAACGTCCGTCCAGTCTGGGCGCTTCGGGGGGCGGAGAATTCTCAGACAAGGAAGCTGTGACGCTCAATTCGATCATCCCCGCCGGCAAGAGCGCCATCGGAAAGCTGGTCGGCGCACCGTTCTACTTCGCATCATCGCTGCGCATGGCCAGGGTTTTTCACCCGCACGGGATCGAACTGAAGGGAACATTGAAGCCGGCCACCCCGTGGTGGCCGGTAACGGAGTCGTCGACGATTACCGTCACCGCTCGAATGTCGAAAGCACTCGGAATTCCGGGAGACCTACCCGACATACTTGGCCTGGCGCTTCGGTTGCACAATGTCGGCGCAGATGAAAACCCGTGGGACATTCTTCTCGCAACATCAGGACTTTCTACCTTCTCGAAAATGTTTCCAGCTCCGGCTTTCTCGTGGAACGGCGCGAGATACAGCACACTGGTTCCTTACTCACGCGCGGGCGGGGCCGCGGCGTGGCTGATCGTGACACCGCGCGGCGTCCACCCGGCCGGCACTTCTTTGTCTGCATTAAAAGCTGCGGTCGATCATTCCCCGCTGCACTTCTCCGTGTACCTCGCGAGAGTTCAACTTCAGTTGATACCGATCGGACATCTCTGTCTCGACGAAGTCGAGGACCACCCGGATTGCCTCCAGCCGTCCTTCGATCCGATCCTGAACAGGCCGGCACACATGCGCATGCTTCCGGAGTGGCTCGCGGAAACGCGGAAGCTAGCGTATCGCGGTAGCCGCGACGGCCGAGGAGACACACAAAAGCGCGGTTGACCGGACATGCCGGTCAACCGCGCCGAAACTCATTCAGCTTGTGAACTTGTCCTTGATATCCGAGACCTTGTCACTGACAGTGTCTCCGGCCTTCTTGACCTTTGCCTCGCCCTGATCGGCAACACCTTCGGCAGCCAGATCGTCATTGCCCGTGGCATTTCCGATCTTTTCCTTGGCTTCGCCGATGAGATCCTCAGCGCGGTGCTTTGCCTTGTCGATGAAGTCAGACATGTGTTTCTCCTTCTTGAATTCGGTGTGGATTCGGTCGTGCGTTCGGCCGTGGGATTCGGCCGTGGGATTCAGTCGAACTCGAACTGCGTGGACAAATGTGTCAGCGCTTTCCGGTGACTGCCTTGACCAGGAACAGCAAGATGACTGCACCGAGAAGGCAAGTGAGGAAGCTGAAGATCCAGCCTGCACCCTCGACATCGACGCCGAAGACTCGAAGCAGGAAACCACCGATCAGGCCGCCGATCACACCGACAACAATGTTGAGGAAGATCCCCTGCTGCGCATCGGTTTTCATGATCTTACTGCCGATCCAACCCGCCAGCCCACCGATGATGATCCAGGCGATGATACCGAGAGGAAGCATTTGAACTCCTTAGAGTAAAGAGGGACGGCGCAATGAGTGACTGCCGGTGAAGGGAGAGTTCCGAGCGATCGGCCCGCGCAACTAGACCGTGATCGCGGGTTGTGTTTGCACACAACCGGACTCTCCGCCGCACGACGCGGGGGATCGTGCACTCAGTAGCAGCCACATTGTCTGCTTACCTTTCTATCAGGTGTTCACGACAGAACCAAAATGACTGGCGATTCACCACATACGAGAAACGACACTCACCGACGCGCACATGATCAGCATCACTACGATCGCGATCGCCATCGAAGTGACGGTCGCAAGGAGCACCGTGACACACAGTGCCACAGCAACATCCATGACTCTGTGCACGATCGGGAGGTCTACCAATACCCGGTCACCGGGAGGCTCAAACCTCGATTGATCAGAGAGTTCTCGGCTCATCGCGTTTCGCGCTTTCCACGGCGATGTGAGTTCTGGTCGCGACGGATGGATCACCGACCATCGACTCGACTTGATCCCCCGTGTCAGTGACGCGAGCAATCAACTCGGACAACGTTTCCGATCCGGATACGACGCTACGTCTCAATGTCACTCGCAAATCGATCGTGCGAACTCCACGATCGAGCAACGCTTTTCCTCGGACACGCGACACTTCGTCGAAGTCCTCCAGTGATGCGCTCGCCCCTTCCGCCACCGCACCCAGATCCGCGGTGATGGAATTGTGTGAGTTCGACCCAGGGACCGTGATCTCCTTCACCCGACGCAGCGGCACATGCGCGATCAACCACCGCAACGCGAGGAGGGCTAGCAATACTCCCCCAGCTCCGACAGCCCATGGCCACCACGAGTGATCGACAAGATCTTCAGCCCAGGGGATCTCGATACGCGCCGGGAAATCCTTGATCACGTCGAGATTCCACAGGATCGCTGCAACTCCCAGCGCTACCGCGAGCATCCCCACGACGCATGTCGCCACGCGATCCATCGCCGTCGCCGTCCGAGTCATGACAGCGATCCCGTCTGGATACGAACCTTGATTCGCGGCGATGGTGACAGCGACCCGGCCAAGTCCCCCAGCACCGCACGGATTTCCGATTCAGCGGCGGCGGCTCCATCGGGCGTGACCGAGGCCTTCACTTCCAGCTTGCGCCGGGTCGCGTGTGACGAAGCGGATCGAACCTGGGCAAGAGACTCGACGCGAACAGACGCTATCGCCGCTACATCGGCGGGATCGATCCACGTATTCGCGACTCCGACCAAGGCATTGGCAGTCTTTCGGCGCGGTTTGAGTCCGAGGATGACGAACCACAGGCCGAGAACGACGGCTGCGATCCCCGCCGGCAACATCCAACCCTGGTACGCGAGCCCGTCCACATATGCGGCAGCACTTGGTATCCACTGCGACCCGGTGATCACGCCGGTATCCACCAGCGCGTCGCGGACGCCGACCACGCCGAGCGCGAGTAGCGCCGCGGCGATGAGGAATCCCGTGACGGCCGATCCGGGCGCCGCAAGGGGAACAGGAGCAGCAGCCCTCGAGGCAGTGGGTGGTGCGACCTTGTCGGCGGTCATCGCACTTTCCTTCCCGCGTCACGCTTGGTCGATGCCGGGAGAACGCTCACGATCGCCACGTCCACGCCGTCTACGTCCAGGCCCGATACAGACTGCAACTGGGTTGTCACGTTCTCTCGCACCGCGGTACCGATGACCGACAAGGATCCGGGCCACTCGATCGCGATGTCCACCTTGGCCCGTACCCGCTTGCCGGATACCAGCACTCGCGCCCTCGGCAATTCGCGCCCGGTCAGTTTGTCCATGCCGGCGGCGTGATGGCGCACCCCCGGGGTTCCGCGCGTCGCCTCGAGAACCAACTTCTGCGCGACTCTGTCTCGAATCGTCAGCGTTCCACGATCGCCCGGCTCACCAAGCACAGACGACTCCGGTCGAGCTGTCTCAGCCACGTCCGCGACCCTTCAGCATCACACCGAGATCGAACTCGCCGTCACGCTGACCACCGACGAGGTATCCGATCACACCGAGAACCAGAGCGATGAGGAATCCGGTGAAACCGCCTGCAGCAGCTGCGACTCCGAGAAGTAGTCCTGCCAGTAGGCCGACAGTCGAGGTGGTCATGTGAATCCTCCGTTGTGGATGATGTTCGATGGTGCCTGTCAGATCTCGGTGTAGGTCTTTGCACCCGGAAACCGAGCGCGCACCCGCGTGTACTGGGCCCGAACGGGTTTGGCTACCTGTCGCATCGTGCCGCGCAGCGACGTGCGCACAACCACACCGATCGGGGATGCGAAGTCCCGGTCGACGCGTTCGAGTGCTCGATTGAGCGCGTCGGCAGATCCGCCCACGTCGGGGTGGTAGTTCCTGATCGCCTCTCGGCGTGCGGATCGTCGATCGGGAACTGAACCCCGAGAGTGCTCAGGCATCGCGTCCACGACCGACTACGTCTTCCACTGTCACGTTCACGGGGCCTGTAACGAGTCCTGAAACCGCTTGGCGGATAAGTAAAGCCGTGTCTCGAACGGCGGCGTCGGCGAAGATGCAGACATGGATGTCTGTCGACGACTCCGTCACCCGCACGCCGACGACGCGGCGACCGGGGAGGTACGTGCCAACCTCGCCGAACATTCCGGCATGAAGCGAGGCGACCCCAGGTACCCCCGTCACAGCCGCCGCGATGGTGTCAGCGATTTCGGAACTCACTGCACCCGTGCAGTCTTGGGCTCGCCGGTTTCGTCGTCGCTGCCCTCGTCGAGGTGGACGTCGTGAACTGTGATGTTCACCTCGGGCACTTCGAGACCCGTCATCCGTTCGAGCGCCGCAATGACGTTGCGGCGAATGCCGGTGGCCAGATCGGCGAGCGATACGCCGTACTCGGCCACGATGTCGATGTCGACCGCTGCCTGCTTTTCGCCGACCTCGACCGATACTCCCTGGGAGTGGTTGACACTCGCGCCGGGGATCCGCTCGCGCAGTGCCCCGACAACCCGGGACGCTCCGCCGCCGACGTCGTACACACCGCTCACCTCTCGCGTGGCGATGCCGGCAATCTTCGAGACAACGGTGTCGGCGATCGACGTCTTTCCTTGAGAGCTCACGAGAGCCGAGTCGTTCGATGATGCAACATCCTTCGTAGATGCTGTCGCAACCTGTGTGCTGACCATTGTCATCTCCTCCTGTTGATCGATCTACCTGTGTAGTCGTCACTCGAAGGCAAAACCGAATGCCCCAGTCAGGTGACGTGCATCACTGACACTTGTTAGTTACTGTCCGTAACATTCAACGCCCCGGCCGGGCGAACAATCTTCGAACGCAGCCGAGTTTTCCGCATTTCCGCGAGAGGAGCGACTGTGGCGTTACCGCACACACAGGGGCTCACCGAAGCACCTGACGGCTTGGACACCGCAACGGTGGACGCTGCGATACTCGGCGACCGAGAAGCATTCGAGTCACTGGTGCACTACTACGGACCTGCACTTCACCGCTATGCGCATCGAATGCTCGCAGATGAAGGCGACATTCTCGAGGTAGTCCAGGACACCTTCGTGGCCGCGTGGCGCCGACTCGATTCATTTCGTGGCGAATCGTCGATGCGAACATGGCTTTTCGCGATCTGTTCCCGAAAGATCGTGGACAGCTATCGAATCAAGAGAGCACAACCCCGAATTATCTGCACGCAGTTTTGACATATCTCAAAACCTTGCTGGTAGGCCC